>NZ_JBEOXI010000035.1:0-45978 GCF_040296465.1 Streptomyces sp. NPDC002130 | reverse complement strand
CTCGACTCGTACAACACCGGTGTGCAGAGCGGCGGTTACGCCTCGCCGCTCAGGCGCGGTGAGTTCATCGAGCTGAGCCCATGTCAGCCTCGACGGCGGCACCTGGGACGTCGACAACAACGTCTGGATCGTCGGCGACGACCACGAGGCGGTCGTCATCGACGCCGCCCACGACGCCGACGCCATCGCCGAAGCCGTCGGGGACCGCCGGCTCACGGCCATCGTGTGCACGCACGCCCACAACGACCACATCGACGCCGCCCCAGCCCTCGCCGAGCGCACCGGCGCCACCATCTGGCTGCACCACGACGACCTGCCGCTGTGGAAGCAGACCCACCCGGACCGCGAGCCCGACGCCTGGCTGACCGACGGCCAGGTGATCGAAGCCGGCGGCGCCGACCTGCGCGTCCTGCACACCCCGGGGCACGCACCCGGCGCGGTCTGCCTCTACGACCCGGGCCTCGGCACCGTCTTCACCGGCGACACTCTCTTCCAGGGCGGCCCCGGCGCCACCGGCCGCTCCTTCTCGCACTTCCCGACGATCATCGACTCGATCCGCGACCGGTTGCTGACCCTGCCGCCGGAGACGACGGTCCGCACCGGCCACGGCGACTCCACGACCATCGGCGCGGAGGCCCCGCACCTGGAGGAATGGATCAGCCGGGGCCACTGACCGCGACGCGCCCATAAAAGGCGACAGAAGATGTCCGGCTTACCCGTCACGCTGAAGGCGCCAAGCAGTCACGGTCACGGGAGGTCGGACATGTCAGCTCCGTTGCAGGACAAGGTCGCACTGGTCGCCGGTGCGACCCGGGGTGCCGGGCGCGGGATCGCCGTCGAACTCGGCGCGGCCGGCGCCACGGTCTACGTGACCGGCCGCACCACCCGCGCCCGCCGCTCGGAGTACGACAGGCCCGAGACCATCGAGGACACCGCCGACCTGGTCACCGCCGCCGGCGGGCGGGGCATCGCCGTCCCCACCGACCACCTGGACCGGGCGCAGGTCAAGGCGCTCGTGGACAGGATCGCCGACGAACAGGGCCGCCTCGACGTCCTCGTCAACGACATCTGGGGTGGCGAGAAGCTCTTCGAGTGGGACACCCCGCTCTGGGAGCACGACCTCGACAGCGGCCTGCGCCTGCTCCGGCTCGCCGTCGAGACGCACGCCGTCACCAGCCACCACGCCCTGCCCCTGCTGCTGCGCAACCCCGGCGGCCTGGTCGTCGAGGTCACCGACGGCACCGCCGACTACAACCGCGAGAACTACCGTGTGAACTTCTTCTACGACCTCGCCAAGGCCTCCGTGCTGCGCATGGCCTTCGCCCTCGGTCACGAACTCGGCCCGCGCGGCGCCACCGCCGTCGCCCTCACCCCCGGCTGGCTGCGCTCGGAGCTGATGCTGGACGGCTTCGGAGTGCGGGAGGAGAACTGGCGCGACGCCTTGGAACGCGTCCCCCACTTCGCCATCTCCGAGACTCCGCACTACGTGGGCCGGGCCGTGGCCGCACTCGCCGCCGACGCGGACGTGGCGCGCTGGAACGGCCAGTCGTTGTCCAGCGGCGGACTCGCCCGGGCGTACGGCTTCACCGACCTTGACGGCAGCCGTCCGGACGCCTGGCGTTACCTGGTGGAGGTCCAGGACGCAGGCAAGCCGGCGGACACGACCGGCTACCGCTGACACACGGACGAGCCGGAAACCTGGTCTCCGATATCCCCCACCATGCATGGATATGTCCACTCCGCGCCGGTGGGGTATGTCACTGTTCCGTCCCAGCGCGCCCGACCGCACAACCGGAACCCCTCGCCGTCCGTCTAGCTGGCAGACATCACCGATCCGTTTTCGCGAAAGGGCATGACCAGCCATGGGGGACGTACGCAGACGGAGCGCCGTCGCACTGGGGATCACCGGTCTGGTGGCACCGCTCACGCTCGCACTCGGCGCCGCACCGGCGCAGGCCGCCAGCTGCACCACGCAGGCCGGCCCGTACCAGAAGAAGGTCGAGAAGTTCCTCGGCCGTCCGGTCGACGGCAAGCAGTCCGCCGCCGACTGCAAGGCCATCCAGGCCTTCCAGACCAAGCACGGCATCTCGCCGAACATCGGCTACGCCGGATCCGTCACCTGGGGCGTGATGGACCTGATGCAGAAGCAGAAGGCCGTCGGGTCGAACCCCAACAAGGACGGCAAGTGCCCGGTGAACAAGGGCCGCATCGCCTGTGTGAACCTGACGCTCCAGTTGAGCTGGATCCAGGACGGCAAGGAGCTCGTCTACGGACCCGTCCCGGTCCGCACCGGCCGTAACGGCGACGAGACCCGCACCGGCCTGAAGAAGATCTACTGGCGCAACATCGACCACGTCTCGTCCATCTACGACGTGCCGATGCCCTACGCCCAGTTCTTCGACGGCGGCCAGGCCTTCCACCAGGCGAACGTCAGCATGTGGAACCCGCCCGGCTCGCGCGGCTGCGTCAACATGACCAAGACCGACGCCAAGAAGTACTGGTCGCTGCTGAAGAAGGGCGACGACGTCTTCGTCTACGGCCGCAAGCCGGGCACCTGATCCCAGGCACCCGGCTCGCGCCCGGCGCCCCTACTGGGGCGCGTCCCCGAAGTCCGGGATCTCCAGCCTGACCCCGCCCTGCCGCGCCGACTCGTGCGCGACGATGCCCGGCAGGGTGTAGCGGGCCGCCACCCAGGCGTTCACCGACGGCAGCGTGCGGTCGTTGACGGCGGTCACGAAGTCGTCCACCAGGAAGTGGTGGCTGCCCTCGTGGCCGTTGTGCAGGCTGTCGAACTCCCTCGGCAGCCGCGCCCGGTCGTGCACGGGCGCCGACCCGGAGGTGAAGGCGGCCCGCAGCTCCGGCGCGATGTGCTGCAGCGAGGGGTCGTCGGGCGCCATGGTGGGCTTGGGCTCCAGGAGTTCGCTGATGTCCTTCACCCCCTGCTTGTCCTGCCACAGGGCGACCGTGGCGAGCTGCTCCATGCTCGCCTCGGTGCCGAAGAAGCGGAAGCGCGATTCCCGTATGTGCGAGGGGTAACCGACCCGCCGGAACTCGTTCGTACGGAACGAGCCGCCGCCCGCCACCTCGAACAGCGCGGTGGCGTTGGAGACGTCGTTGCCGAACTGGCTGACGTCCTTGTCGAAGACGCCGTCGCCCCGGTCGTCGACGACACCGATCGCCGACACGCTCACCGCGTGCGTCTTCCAGGCGCCCAGCACCCCGCCGACCGCGTGCGTCGGGTACAGCAGCGGGGGATAGCTGGCGGTCGCCTTCCAGTTCTCGCCTCCGCTGTACTGGTAGGCCTCGTAAAATCCCAGGTCCATGTCGTGGACGTAGTCGCCCTCGGCGTAGAAGAGCCGCCCGAAGGCGCCCTCGGCGATCTGGTTGCGGGCGTGGACCGTGGCCGGGTTGTACTCGCTGGTCTCGCCCATCATGTACGTCAGCCCCGTGGCCTTGACCGCGTCGATGATCGCCGCGATCTCCTCCGTGCTGATCGCCATGGGCACCGCGGAGTACACGTGCTTGCCGGCGTTGAGGCCCTGGAGCACCAGCGGCCCGTGCGTCCAGCGCTGGGTGAAGATCGCGACGGCGTCGACGTCCTCCGACTCCAGCATGGCCTGGTAGGACGGGAAGGTGCCCGCCAGTCCCTGCGCGGAGGCGAGTTGTGCGGCCCGCTCGGGCAGCAGATCGGTGACGTAGACGTCGCCGACGCCAGGGTGGGCCTGGAACAGGGTGGCGAACTGGCCCGAGAACTGTCCGGCGCCGACGATGCCGAGGGAGAACGTCATGGGGGGCGTGCCCTTCACTGGTCGGGGGATCACTGCGAGAGGATCAGGTTGAGCGTTTCATTGGTCTGGTCGAGGCTGCTCACGGGCTTTCCGTTGCCGTAGATGTCCTCCATCGCGGGGGCCATCAGCGCCGTCATGTCCGCCGAGTAGCTGGCGATCGGATAGGAGAAGGTCCGGAAGTCCTTCTTGTCGGCCACGGGTTCGGTGAACGCCGAGACGTCGATGCCCTTCTTCCGGTATGCGGCGACGGCCGCCTCGGTGCCGGCCGGGGTGGCGGGGAAGACCACTCCGGACCTGCCGACGACGGTCTGGCAGCGGTCCGAGGCCAGGTAGGCCACCCACTTGCGGGCGCCCGCCTTGTTCTTGGAGGCCTTGGTGACGGAGTCGGCGAGGCCGTTCAGCATCGTGGCGCGCTTGCCGGTCGGGCCGGCCGGCGTCAGGGCGGTCTTGATGTCCTTGCCCTTGAAGCCGGCGTACGTGGAGATCATCCAGGCCCCGTCGAACGCGGTGGCCGCCTTGCCCGCCGCCACCTGGGTGTTCGCCTGGTTGGACTGGACGTTGTAGTCGGACAGCGGCGGCATGTAGCCCTTCTTCGCCAGTCCGAAGTACCACTGGATGACGGACTGGAAGGTCTTGCTGTCGTACTGGTACTCCGTGCCCCAGCGCGGCTTGTCGAGGTAGCTCCACCCGGCGGAGGCGGCGAAGTTGCTCCACTGGGTCTGGCCGTCGCCGAAACCACCGCCGTTGCTGGCCATGCCGTACACCTTGACGTTGTTCTTGTCGAAGCCCGGCTCGTCACCCCGCTTGCCGTTCCTGTCGATCGTGAGGTGCGCGACGGCCTTCTCGAAGCTGCCACCGTCCTTCGGGTTCCAGGAGAGGCTGTTGAGCTGCTCGGCGCCGAGTCCGGCCTCCTCGGTCATCTTGGAGTTGTAGAACAGCGCGACCGTGTCCCAGTCCTTCGGGGCGCCGTAGCGGTGGCCGTCCTTGCCGATCCAGTTGGCGGCGAGGCCCGGCTGGTAGTCCGAGTCCTCGATGCCGAGGTCGTCGAGCGGTTCGAGGACCTTCAGGTCGGCGAACTGGCCGAAGTACTGGATGTGGTCGGTGAACACGTCCGGCTGGGTGCCCGCGATGAACCCGGCGGTGAGCTTGGTCCAGTAGTCACTCCAGCCCAACTGGGTGATTTTGACGTGCAGTCCGGGGTTCTCCTTCTCGAACCCCTTGGCACAGGCCTGGTAGGCGGGCAGCTGGTTGGCGTCCCACAGCCAGTACGTGACGGTGTTCGCGGACGATCCGGCGGCGCCTCCCTGCGCGCATCCGCTGAGCAGGGACAATGCCAGCGCTCCGGTCGCCGCGACGAGCGGACGAAATCGAATTCGCATCCCAGTCCCCTTACTTGATCCCGGTGAAGCCGATGGAGCTGACGATGCGGCGGGCGAAACAGGCGAACAGCACCAGCATCGGCAGCGCGGCGATCAGCGTCGCGGCCATGAGCCCGGACCAGTCGACGCCGGTCGCCGGGGTCTGCGCCCGGAAGACCGCGAGCGCAACGGTCAGCACGCGCGAACTGTCGCTGTAGGAGACCATCAGCGGCCAGAAGTAGTCGTTCCAGGAGGTGATGTACGTCAGCACGGCCAGCGTGATGATCGGCGTGGACGCCATCGGCAGGACCACCCGGAAGAAGATCTTGATCTTCCCGGCGCCGTCGAGCAGCGCGGCCTCCTCGACCTCCTTCGGGATGTTCATGAAGAACTGGCGCAGGAAGAACACCGCGAACGGCGTCATGAACATGGTGGGCAGCGCGATGCCCAGGAGCGTGTCGATCAGGTGCAGCTGCTTGATGAGCACGAAGTTCGGCAGCAGCGTGAAGATGGCCGGCACCATCATCCCGGCCAGGAACAGCCCGAACACCTTGTCCCGGCCCCGCCAGCGCAGCCGGGAGAAGGCGTAGGCGGCCATCGCGGAGAAGAAGATCTGACATCCGGTGATCAGGGTCGAGACCAGCACCGAGTTGAGCAGGTAGCGCCAGAAGTCCAGCCCGCCGCCCGCGCCGCCCTGCGCGACGGCCTCCTCGGCCGACTGCAGTCCCAGGGCGCGTTGGAAGCCGCTGGTGGTGAGGTCGACCGGCAGGGGGTGGGTGGGGTCGGCGCTCAGGCCCGCGTTGGTGGAGAGCGCGGTGCGCAGGATCCAGTAGAACGGCAGCAGGGTGATGAGGACGATCAGCCCCATCACGGTCCAGGCGGCGACCCGCCCGAAGGGGAACCTGCGCTGTCGCAGGGTCGTCGGTGTCGTTGTCGTCACGGCAGTCATGGCGGTGTCTCCCTTCCGTCAGCCGAGGTCGGTCCGGCCGGCCCGGGTGAGCCGGTACTGCAGGACGGTGATCGCGCTCAGCACGACCAGCAGGGCGACGGACATGGCCGAGGCGTAGCCGAACTGGAAGCGGCCGAAGGCGGAGCCGTAGATGTAGTACTGCAGGACGTTGGTCGCGTTCGCCGGACCGCCCGCGGTGGTCACGGCGACGGTGTCGAACACCTGGAACGACCCGATCACCGTCATGATCAGCACGACCGCGAGCACGGGCCGCAGCAGCGGCATGGTGATCCGCCAGAACATCCGCCACTCGCTCGCGCCGTCCACCCGGGCCGCCTCGTACATGTCACTGGGGATCGCCTGCAGACCCGCGAAGAGCAGCAGGGCGGTGTACCCGACGTGCCGCCACACGTTGATGAGCGCGATCGTCGGGATCGCCCAGGTCTCGTCCGCGAGGAACGGGATGCGGTCCACGCCGAGGCCGCTGATGATCTCGTTGCCGATGCCGAGCTGCGTGTCGAGGATCCACAGCCAGACCAGACCGGCGACGACGTTCGACATCAGATACGGCGTCAGCACGATCCCGCGGAGCATCGCCGACTGCGTCAGCCGCTGGAGCAGGACGGCGATGGCCAGCGCCGCGACCGTCTGGACACCGATGTTGATGACGACGTACTCGACGGTGACCCACAGCGAGTCCCAGAAGATGGGGTCGTTGACCATGCGGACGTAGTTGTCCAGGCCCACCCACTCCGCGGGCGTCAGCAGGTTGAAGCGGGTGAAGCTCAGGTAGATGCCCCGGAGCGTCGGCCAGAGCAGGAAGACCAGAAAGCCGAGCAGCGCCGGCGCGATGAAGAGCGCGGCCAGCCGGCCGTCCCCCCGGTCCTCGCCGGACACCCCCTGTCGCGGCCCGGTCCTGCTGCGGGCCTCCGCCGCGTCGCCCGAGGGCAGACGCGAAGGAGGACTGCTGGAGGCGATGGTCATCGGGAGACTCCCTCGCTGCGGCGGCTCGTCCTCTGGCGGGACTTACTTTTGGTGCGAAACAATTGCTGCGTCAAGAGCCCTGCAAACATCTTTTCCCAGGAACCGACATCTGCCTAGAGTGGTCATGTTGGTTTCAGTGCGAAAAAAACGGGTGAGGGGAGTCGGACCTTTCATGACCGAAGGCACCTCCGGCTGGCTGCCGCTGAGCCCCGGCGAGCGCTCCGTGGCGATCGAAGTGCTGGTCCACGGCCCGCTGTCGCGCACGGAACTCGCCCGCAGGCTGGGTCTGTCGGCCGGCAGCCTCACCCGCCTGACCAAACCGCTCATCGAGTCGGGCCTGCTGGTCGAGGTGCCCGAGGCGGGGGCGCCCGCGGAGGCGCGCCAGGGCCGCCCCTCGCAGCCGCTGGACGTCGTCGCCGACTCGGGCTTCTTCCTCGGATTCAAGATCACCGAGGACGCGGTCTACGGTGTCGTCACCACCCTTCGAAGCCAGATCGTCGCCCGCCACGACCGCGTGCTCACCACCCACGACCCCGCCGAAGTCGCCGACGTGCTGGCCGAGATGACCGCCGAACTGGCCAAGGGCCACCCCCGCCTCGCCGGGATCGGCATCGGGGTCGGCGGCTTCGTCCAAGACCGTGCCGTGGTCGGCGAATCCCCGTTCCTGCTGTGGCGGGACGTCCCCCTCGCCGAACTGGTCGAGGAGCGCACCGGCCTGCCGGTGGTCGTCGAGAACGACGTCGCGGCCCTGGTCGAGGCGGAGACCTGGTTCGGCGCAGGGCGCGGACTGGACCGCTTCGTCGTCCTCACCATCGGCGCCGGCCTCGGCTACGGGCTCGTCCTGGGCGGCAAGCGGGTGCCCTTCGCGGAGGAGGACCGTGGCTTCGGGAGGCACTGGATCGTCGACTCCCACGGGCCGCTCACCCCGGACGGCAGGCGCGGCAGTGCCGTCTCGCTGCTGACCATCCCCAGCATCCGCTACCAGATCAGGGCCGCCACCGGCGAGGACCGCACCTACGAGGAGATCCTCGCCCGGGCCGCCGCCGGGGACCCGATGCCCGCCCGGGTCGTCGGCGAGGCGGCGCGAGCCCTGGGTACGCTCGTCGCGCAGATCTCCAACTTCGTCATGCCGCAGAAGATCCTTCTGGCGGGGGAGGGGGTCGGGCTGATGGACGTGGCCGGAAAGACGGTCGAGGAGACGGTTCGTGAGCTCAGGCACCCGCTCGCCGCGCCGGTCGGCCTGGAGACGAAGGTGTCCGACTTCCACGACTGGGCCCGCGGTGCGGCCGTGTTGGCCATCAAGGTGCTGGTGCTGGGATCGGCCGAAGCGTGAACGACGGCGAACTCCGCGGAGGCGAAAGGTACTCACAGGCGGTGGATGTGAACAGCCTCACGTTTACCGGGAGATGGACGTGATCAGCAACACTGTCCGAAATGACCGTTTAGTTCGTGATTACTCACATCGCCTTCACGTCCGGCGACGTATGCTTCACAGCATGTCCACCACTGTTGAAACCTCATCCGAGCGATCGGCTGACGAGGTCAACGAGGAGATCCGTGCGCTGTGGCGCCGGTCGGGCGGGACACTGAGCGTCGAGCAGCGCGAGGAGTACCAGCGGCTCGTCCTGGAGTGGGCCGCCGCGGCCCCGCAGTAGGCGCCCGCGGCCTGACCTCGTTCCGATCCACTGACGCATCGGACCCTCCTCGAAGGGCACCCCTGATCCAATGGGTGCCCTTCTCGCACTGTCCTCGGCCGTCGTCTACGGCATTGTTGACTTCGCCGGCGGTCTGCTGTCCCGTCGCGCACATCACACGGCCGTCACCTTCCTCGGCCAGCTGGGCGGGTTGCTGCTCGCCTGCGCCGCCGCGCTCCTCCTGCCCGCCGATGCCGTCCAGGGTGCCGACCTGTTGTGGGGCGCGCTGTCCGGCGTCGGCAGCGGCACCGCCATGTGGTTCCTCAACCGCGGGCTGAGCAGAGGGGACATGAGCGTCGTGGTGCCGGTGAGCGCCGTCACCGGTGTCGCGCTGTCGGTGCTGTGCGGGGTCCTCGTCCTCGGCGACCGCCCGGGCGCCGTCGCCTGGCTCGGTATCGCCGTCACGGTGCCCGCGTTGTGGTTCGTGGCAGGGGGCAAGGGCGGCGCGGGGAGGGGAACGGCGGACGGGCTCGTCGCCAGCGCGGGCGTCGCGGTGCAGTACCTCGCGCTCGGTCAGGCCGGTGCCGGAAGCGGGCTGTGGCCCGTCGCCGCGGGCCGGGTCGCCGCGGTCCTCGTGCTCCTGCCGGACGCCGCGCGTCACGCCCCTCGGCTGAAGCTGCCGCCCGTGCGCTGTGTCCAGGCCGTGCTCACCGGGGCCGGTGCGGCCCTCGGCCTCGTGCTGTATCTGCTCGCCGCCCAGCGGCAGTTGCTCGCCGTCGCCGTGGTCCTGGCCTCCCTCTACCCGGCCCTTCCCGTGGTGCTCGGCCTCGTCCTGCTGCACGAGCGGATCAGCCGCCGTCAGGCGGTGGGACTGCTGGGGGCGGGCATCGCGACCGTGCTGCTCACCCTGGGCTGACGGCCCGATCCCGCGACCGCCGGCCACCCGCGTCATCCCCAAGTCGCCGAGTAGTACTGCCGGTACGCCTTGCGGTCCTGCTCCGCGCGGATCCACCGGGTCGCCACCAGGGCGACGAGGCTGCCCGCGATGACGAGCATGCCGGGGCCGACATTGCGCGGGTCGGTGAGGCGGCTCAGCAGTGTCGACACATCCGTGCCCGTGATCGGCGCCGACGAACCGGGCGAGGCCGCGCCCGGCGACGCCGACGGGGCGGGTGCGGCGCCCGTGCCGCCGGCCGACTTGGCCACGATCAGCTTGACGCCCAGCTCGGTCAGCGCCTTCGTCACCGGCTGGAAGAACGTCGTACCGCCCGCCTTGCAGTCCCCGCTGCCGCCCGACGTCAGGCCGAGCGCGATGCCGTCGGCGAACATCGGGCCTCCGCTGTCACCGGGTTCGGCGCACACGTTCGTCTCGATGAGGCCACTGACCGTGCCCTCGGGGTAGTTGACCGTGGCGTTGAGCGCGGTCACCTCTCCCTCGCGCAGTCCGCTGGTGCTGCCGCTGCGGAAGATCTTCTGCCCGACCTCCGCGTCGGCGACGCCCGTGATCCGCACGCCCTTGCCGTCACCGACCGCCACCACGTCCGCGCCCTTGCCCGCGCGGCCGGCGTCGTACTTCACCAGGGAGTAGTCGTCGCCGGGGAAGCTTCCCTTGAGCGAGGTGCCGACCTGCTGCCGGCCCCGGTCGTCGGCGAACCAGACCGAACCGTCGGGACCGCAGTGCCCCGCCGTGAGGATGAAGTCGCTCTCCCCGTCGGTCACGTTGAACCCCGCCGAACAGCGCCCGGCGGTCGACAGGATGGGTTGCGCGCCGTTGAGCCGTGTCGTGAACGCGCCCTCGGTGCGCTCCATGCGCACGAAGGAGCCGATGCCCTCGGCGACCTCGGTCATCCTGGACCAGGCGGAAGCGGAGACGGTGCTGTCGCCGCGTACCACCACCTGGTTGTTCTTGTAGTCCAGGGCCCACGAGGTGCCGGAGACCCTGGGGGCCGAACGCAGTGTCGCCGCGGCGGACTTGAGGTCGCTCATGCTGTGGCTGACCATCTTGGCCTGTGCGCCGGCGCGCTTCACCTCGGCGGCCGCCCTCTCGTCCGTCACCGCGACGACCGGCCGCCCGGACGAGTCGATCCAGCTGCCCGCCGTGCGCGTGTTCCCGAGCCGGGACACGAGGTCGGTGCCATCGCCGGTCGCAGGCGGTGCGGTGAACGGGACGCCGATGACCGGGTCCGATGGCTCGCTCGCCACGGCGTTGGTGACCATGGCTCCTCCGAGGAGGAGTCCGCCGACGGCCGCCAGCCGTGTCACTCGCCGGACGACCCGTCGTCGTGCGTGCCTCATGCATGGCTCCCGAACCCGAACATCACGGTGCGAACACCGCGGGGCCCTCCTGGAGTTGAGTGCCCCTCATCCATACGGGGCGCAGCCGCGCCGTGTTCAGCGCACCGGTGATCTCTTCGGCGTCACCCGGCGACCGGGTCCGCGAGCAGGGCCCCGCTGCGAGCGTCGCCCCACACCGAACCCGGATCCACGAAGGGCCGCAGCAGGGCGGTGAGCGCCGGGTCCCCGCGGCCGTTCAGCTCGTCGGAGGCGATCTTGCGGGCGATCCCGGCGAGGAAGTCCGCCACCTGCACCCGTGCGTCGTCCCGCGCGACGACCAGCCGCAGCCCGGCCAGGCCGATCCCGGCCCGCCGGGCCGTTCCCTCGATCCACGCGATGCGGTCCGGCGTCAGCATGTTCTGCCGGTCGTGCACGAGGTGGACCGGCCGCCCGTCACCGCTCCAGAGCGCGGCCGTGCGCACGATCGCCGGGAGCAGCGGGTTGAGCAGCGGGATCAGCGGCGGCCCCGCCAGGAGACCGTCGCGGTACGACACCGCGCGGGGCCGGGTCGCGGCGAGCCGCTCCAGGATGCTCGCCGCGTCCGACCGCGGCCGTGCCCGGAGCAGGCTGTCGACGGTGCCGTAGAAGGCGTCCACCGGGTCCCCGTCCTGACGGACCCGCAGCAGCTGGTTGGCCGCCTCCAGGAACGCCCGCCAGCCGGCCTCCCCGAAGGCCGGGCGCCCCGCGCGGAACAGGACGGCCGCCTCGACCGCGTCGTCCAGCAGCAGGCAGACCGTCCGGTCCACCACGAAGAACGTCTTCTCCATGAGGTGCACCCGCGCCCGCCCGTGGATCGGTCCCCGCGACGCGAGCAGCCATTCCAGCACCGCGCGGTGCTTCTCCCGCAGCAGGTGGTTCGCCTTGTACTCCTCGGCCGGTGACCTGATCCGGTCCCGGATCTCCCGCACCGTCGCCGCGGCCGCCGCCTCGGACAGCGAGACGCCGGCGTGCGCGAACACGTCCGTGTTCCCGCCGGTGAGGTTCTCACCGTCCGACCCCGACTCGTCGCAGGCGACCTCCAGGACCGCGTCCGCCGCCCTGCCCCGCTCCCCGTCCGCAAGATTCCCGCTCACCGCACAGCCCCCTATCGTGTGCCCATGACCAGGATCCCGCACGAGTCGTCCGGTGAACCTAATCCCCTGCAAGCCCTCACCCTCGACCGCCTCCGGCAGCGCACCAGCGTGAAGTGGCGCACCTACCCGGAAGACGTGCTGCCGCTGTGGGTGGCCGAGATGGACGTGCCGCTCGCGGAGTCCGTCGTGCGCGCCGTCACCGACGCGCTCCACCTCGGCGACACCGGCTACGCGGCCGGGACCGCCTACCCGGAGGCCCTGGCCGACTTCGCGGGGAAGCGGTGGGGCTGGGAGGGGCTCGCCGTGGAGCGCACCGCGCTCGTGCCCGACGTCATGCTGGGTGTCGTCGAGATGCTCAAACTGCTCACCGGCCCCGGCGACACCGTGGTCCTCAACCCGCCCGTCTACCCGCCGTTCCACCTGTTCGTGAAGCACATGGACCGACGGGTGTCCGAGGCCCCGCTGGGGGCGGACGGGCGCCTGGACCTCGACGTCCTGGAGGAGACCTTCCGGCGGGCCGTGACGGACCGGCGACGGGCCGCCTACCTGCTGTGCAGCCCCCACAACCCGACCGGCACCGTGCACACGGCCGCCGAGCTGTCCGCCGTCGCGGCCCTCGCCGAGCGGTACGGCGTGCGCGTCGTCGCCGACGAGATCCACTCCCCGCTCGTGCTCGGCGACGCCGGCTTCGTGCCGTATCTGAGTGTGCCGGGCGCCGAGCGCGGCCTGTCGCTGATGTCCGCCTCGAAGGGCTGGAACCTGCCCGGCCTCAAGGCCGCCCTCGCGATCGCCGGGCCCGGGGCCGCCGACGACCTGCAGCGGATGCCCGAGGAGGTGGGGCACGGCCCCAGCCACGTCGCCGTCATCGCCCACACCGCCGCCCTGCGCGACGGCGTGACCTGGCTGGACGCCCTGCTGGCCGGCCTCGAGGCCAACCGGCGGCTGCTCGCGGACCTGCTCGCCGAGCACCTGCCCGCGATCCGTTACCGGCCGGGCGACGCCACCTACCTGGCCTGGCTCGACTGCCGCGCGCTCGGGCTCGGCGACGACCCGGCCGACGTCTTCCTGCACCACGGCCGGGTCGCCCTCAGCTCCGGCCTCCCCTTCGGCACGGGTGGCACCGGCCATGCCCGTCTCAACCTGGCGACCTCGAAAGAGGTGCTCACGGAGGCGGTGCGCAGAATGGCGGCGGCGCTCCGCTGAGCCTCGGGACACGCTCGTACACTGCCCGCCATGGACGACACAACGCTGGACGCACTCGGCGCGGGAAAGTACCTGCTGATCACCAGCTACCGCAGGAACGGCACGCCGGTCGCCACCCCGGTCTGGGTGGTACGCGACGGTACGGCGCTCGGCGCGTGGACGGCCGCCGACTCCTGGAAGGTGAAGCGGATCCGCAACCGCGCCGACGTACTGGTCGGGCCCTGCGACCTGCGCGGCAACCCCACCGGCGACCAGGTGCCCGCGACGGCGGAGATCTGCGACCCGGCCACCACCGCCCGCTACCGGCAGCTGATCGCCCGCAAGTACGGCCTGACGGGCCGGCTCACCCTGCTCGGCAGCCGGTTGCGCCGGGGCGTGGACGGCACCGTGGGCATCCGCATCACCTTGTGAGGGCCTCAGGCGCGCACCCGGCACACCCTGTTGGCCGCAGCCCCCTGGCAGGAGGGCCGGCGGCCGACCGGAGCTGCGGCACGGGACGGCCGGTGCGCACCGGCGAACCGCTCGCCGGCTGAGGCGACGTCAGCTCCAGGCCCGGTACGGCTCGTCCAGGAGCTGGAAGACCGGCTCGCCCCGTACCGGGTCCTTGGCCGTGGACAGCCGTACCCGGTCGCCGCTGTGGATGCCGATCGGCGGGCCCATCACCCGGCCGCGCACCACGAAACCCTCGGCCATCTCGATCAGGGAGACGTTGCGCGCCGCGGGGGTGTTGCGGTGCACCACGGTGGAGTGGCGCACCGTGCCCGTGCCCTCGGCCCGCTCCGTGCGCAGCTCGCTGCCCCGGCAGACCGGACAGAGCAACCGGTGGTACATGGCGGTGCCGCACCAGGTGCAGCGCTGGTAGAGGATGGCCTCGGAGTCCTGGCCCCTCGGGTCGAGCAGACCCGTCGCGGAGCCGGCTGCCTGCTGAGTGACGCTTCCTGAGTGGTACACGCTGGTCAACTCCCTGCACTCGGCCGGAATCCGCGTACGCGATCACTCGCGCACACGGGTGCGCGGCTCGCCGTGCCACCGTGCACGCAGCACAGAGTATGGCACTCAGTGCCACTCGTAAAGGCACTCCGTACCCTCAATGTGCGGAGGCTCAGCCCCGCCCCAGGGTCGTCTCGATCTCCTGCACGACCCGCCACAGCGGTGCCCCGCGCCGCGACACGACGACCACCACGTCCTCCGGCTCCTCCACCGCGGGCGGCACCGGTACGCCGCCGAACGCCGACTGCACATAGGCCAGCGCGCGGTCGACCCCCGCGCTCGCCTCGCCCTCCCCGTCCGAACGCAGCCAGGAGCGCAGCGCGTTGTTGTGCGCCGCGACCACCGCCGCCGCGATCACGTCGGCCTGCAGGGTGCCGTCCCGGCGGGCGGCGAAGCGCCGGCGCAGGTACGCGGCCAGGGCGCGCTCGTAACGCCACACCACCGACAGCTCATAGGCACGCAAACCCGGGACCTGCTTGGTGAGGCGGTAGCGCTGCACGGAGAAGGTCGGGTTCTCGGCGTACATGCGCAGCACGAGCCGGGCCGCGTCGCAGACCCGCCCCACGGGTTCGTCGTCGGAGCCGTCCGCCAGGAAGGCCGTCATGTCGGCCAGGCAGCGCTCGTGGTCCGGGAAGACCACGTCCTCCTTGGAGGGGAAGTAGCGGAAGAACGAGCGCCGCCCCACTCCCGCGAGGGCCACGATGTCGTCGACGGTGGTCTGCTCGTACCCCCGCTCCAGGAACAGCTGGAAGGCCGCCGCGACCAAGGCGTCCCGCATGGGCGGCTTCCCGGTGCCCGCCTCGGCTTTCTCGGAGCTCATGAGCGCGAACGTAGCACCGGAAGGACACCCATGGCACTCGGTGCACTCGGCAGGAGGTACTGAGTGCTCTGCCGACCGGACGTGACCCGCCTCTGAACCCCGGACGCGGTGGCCGCGTATCCAACGTCGGACGATCCTCGAAGACGGGCGCCCCGGGCCCGGACGAAGGAGAGCAACGTGTCGACACCGTCCGAGCCCAGGCCGCCGCAGGACGGCCCGGCCCTCGAACCCATCCGCGTCCTGCGGCCCCGCCGCACCGACGCGCTCGCCGAACTGATGCGGGAGTTCCGGCGGGAGACCGGTCAGGAACCCGGCGGCCACGAGTCCGTCGCGCTGCCCGGACGGCCGGCCGGTTCCGAGGCCCTGACACAGGAACTCCCGCCCGTCGCCCGCGAGATCCGACGGCCCGCGGACGCCGTACCCCCGGGAGCCGGGCTGCGCCGCGCAGCCGTCGCGGTGGCCGTCCTCGCGGCCGCGGTGATCGGCTTCGGTGGTGCGCTCCTGCTCCGCGGCGAGCACACGGACGACAGCGCGGCGCCCGCGCCCGGGCCACCCCGGTCCGCCGCCTCCACCCCTGACCCCACACCCACACCCACACCCACACCCACCTCGCCCGCGCCGCCCGCCGCCGCACCCGTGGACCCGGACGGCGCCGGCACACTGCGCGAGGGAGCATCCGGCCCGGAGGTGACCGAACTCCAGCAACGCCTCCTGCGCATCCCGGACGTCTACCGGGACGGCTCCACCAGCGGTCGCTACGACCCCACCCTCACCGCGGCGGTCGCCCGCTTCCAGCTCTGGTACGGCATCCGCGGCGACGAGACCGGCGTCTACGGCAACGACACCCGGGCGGCCCTGGAGTCCCGCACCCCGGCGGGCACGGGCTGATGTGTGACCATGGCCGGCATGGACGAGTTCATCGACCGGCTGAACCCCGAGATGTATGTGGTCACCGCCGCCGCGGGGGGTGAACGAGCGGGCTGTCTGGTCGGGTTCGCCTCGCAGTGCTCGCTGCGGCCCGTGCGGTTCGTGGTGTGGCTGTCCGAGCTCAACCACACCTTCCGGGTCGCCCGGAACGCGGAAGTCCTCGCCGTGCATCTGCTCGGCCGCGAACAGCACGCCCTCGCCGAGCTGTTCGGCGGGCACACCGGCGACCGGACCGACAAATTCCAGGACGTCTCCCTGCGGGAGGCGTACGGCGGGGCCCTGGTCCTGCCGGACGCGCCGGCCTGGTTCGTCGGCCGGATCGTGACACGCACCGGGGGCGGCGACCACATCGGCTTCGTCCTCGACCCGGTCGAGTGGGGCGGCCACCGGGAGGACGACGGGCCGCTGCTGCGCCTGTCCGACGCCGTCACCATCGACCCGGGCCACCCGGTCGACTGACGACACTCCCCGATAATCGAACGCCGGGCAACGGCTGGGAAAAGCAGCGGAACGGCGAGGCCACGCGGCCGCACCCTGGCCCTGGGCGACGCACGAGGCGCCCGAACCGCCGCGAACCGAAGGCCACGCCCATGAACGGCTCCCGCATCCCCGGCCTGGTGCTGCCCGCCCTGTTCCTGCTGGCCCTGCTCGTGGGCCTGTGGTGGTACTGGCGCCACCGCGGGGACTCCTGAGGCGGGCGTGCCCTACCGGTCCTGGACCCCGGGGACCCTGACATCCACCACGCACACGTCGTCCCGCCGCACGTCGGGCAGCATCCGCGCGAGCAACGGCCCCAGCGACCCGGGCCCGTCGCCGTGCGGAGCCGCCACCGCCTCGGCGAGCTGCTCCAGACCCCGGTCGATGCTGTCCGGAGGGTGTTCGACCAGGCCGTCGGTGTACAGGATGAGCCGGTCGCCCGGATCGAGACGGCACTCCGCCTCCTGGTAGACCGGCGTGGCGGCCGCCCCCAGCAGCATGCCGCCGGGTCGGCGCAGGTACTGCGCCTCGCCGTCACGCAGCAGCAGCGGCGGGGGATGCCCCGCCTGGGCCCAGACCAGGCGTCGGCGGCGGGGCTCGTAGCGGGCCAGCACCATCGTGGCGGTCGTGTGGGAGTCGCGTGAGTGCAGCAGCAGCGTGTTCAGCCGGGCGAGCGCACCGGTCAGGGACGAGCCCGTGATGACCATGCCCTTGGCGGTGAACCGGAGCTGGGCCATCGTGGCCACGGCGTCGACCCCGTGCCCTGCGACGTCGCCGACCACGAGCAGGGCGTCCCCGTCGGGCAGTTCGATGGCACTGAACCAGTCACCGCCCACGTGCACACCCGACTGGGCCGGCAGATAGGCGACCTCGACGCGCAACCCGGACAGGTGCACGGGCCGGTTGGACATCGGCAGCAGCGCGTGCTGGAGCCGGGAGGCCAGGGTCCGCTCGGCCTGGAGCACATCGTGCTGCGTCAGGATCGCCCGCTCGCTCTCGACCAGGGCCAGCTCCGCCCGCCGCCGGGCGGTCATGTCCTGTACGAAGCCGTGCACCTCCACGGGTGTGCCGTGCCGGTCGGGCACCGCTTCCGCCACCAGCCGCAGATGCCGGATGCCGCCGCTCGTCCGGATCCGGAACGGCACGTCGAACGGCCGCCCGTCGTGGACGAGTTCCCCGACCGCGCGCGTCAGCGCGGGGGTGTCCTCGGGCAGCGCGAGCTCCGGCACCTCGGGCAGGGGCACCGGACCGTGTGCGGGGTCCCGGCCGAGGAGGGAGAACACCTGGGTCGACCAGGACGCCTCCTGGGTGGCCAGGTTCCAGTTCGCCCAGCCGAGATTGCCCAGCCGCTGCAGGTCCGCCAGCCGCTGTTCCTGCCGGTCGGAGGAGCCGTGCCGGATCCACGAGACGACGAGGGCGTCGCCCAGCGGCGCCACCCGTGCCCTGTACACGGACAGCTCTGCGACGCCCGCCACGACTTCCTCGTGCGCGAACGGCTCGCCCTCGTACGCCGTCCCGGTGGCCAGCACCTGCAGACAGCCCTGCCACAGCGGCTCGACCGCGAGGGCCGGGCGCAGCTCCAGCAGCCGCCGCCCGGCCGGTTCCTCACCGGTCCGCCCCAGCAGGTCGCCCACCTGCGCGGTCGCGGCCTCCACCCGGAAGTCCTCGGTCTCGCCCGTCGTGGCCCGCAGCGGCGTGAGCAGCATCGCCGCGACCGGCAGCGCCTCGAACAACGCCTGCACCGCGTCCGTCGCGGCGTCGGTGTCGCGCTCGGGCGGAGTGTCGAAGGCCCGCAGCCGGCCGGCGCACAGCCCCACGACGCCCCGCAGGTGGGTGCGATCGCGTGGGGTGAACGCCCCCGCACGGCCGCGCAGCACACCGATGCAGACCTCGGCGGAGCCCGCGGCGAGCACGGGCAGCCAGGCCCGCGAGCGCCACCGGTCAGGAGGGTCACCGATGAGCAGGTACCGTCGCTCGTCCGCGGCGAAGTCCTCCAGCCAGCGCGGCTCGCCGGCCTGCAGCGCGTCCAGCGCCGCCATTCCGCTCAACGGCGGCACCTGGCCCCACTGGGCCGCCAGTTTGTCGTCGATGCCCGCGTGCCCGATCAGCCCCAGGCCGCCGTCTGGCCTGCGGGCGTAGATCAGGACCGCGTCCGCCGACATGTCGGGGCCGAGATGTTCCAGCAGACACCGGGCGAGCTCGGGCGGTGTCATCACCCGAACGAGGGCCTGGCCGAGGTGGGCCAGGGCGGCGGTGACGTCGTCCGGCGCGTCCGACTGCTCCAGGGCACCTGCCCAGCCGGGAGCCCCGATGCCGCAGGACTCGCCGGCCCTGCCCGGGCCGGGCGGCACCGGCGCGAGCGTGCCGAGGGTGATCCAGCACTCCTCCAGCAGGGTGTGACGGCCGGACTTGGCCCGCTGGAGCAGCTGCTCACCCGCCGCGTCCGCGGAACAGCCGGTCAGCGCCATCACCGCGCCCTTGGCCCGCTCCACGACAGCGGAGACGGCCGCCTGGTCGCGCAGCCGGTCCATCTCGGCGCGCTGCCGGGCGACGATCTTGGCCAGTTCGACCAGGTCCGGTGCGGCACCGGGCTGCGCCGGCGTCACGGGCTCGCTCGTCACGCGTTGAGCATTGCACACCTGGCCCGATTCGCAGACCGCCTTGTGCGCACGGACTGATCGCCTTTCACACAAGCCCCTGCAGTCACATCGGCCTCACTCACATCGGCCTCACGCGAACCGATCAGTTGCCGTCGCGCGGATAGAGCCACAGCCGCAGCAGCCGGCTGAGCCGCGGCATCACCAGGTACGTCAGAAGCGGCAGCAGCACCAGCGGGAAGACGGCGGCCCGCAGGGGCAGCGGCCAGCCGGTGGTGTGAGGTGTCACCAGCCACTGGATGAGCAGGGTGAAGGGGTAGGCGGCGAGGAAGGTGGTGAGGACCATCTTCCAGCGGGGCGGTGCCTGCACGGTGGTGCCCGGCAGGCTGAACCAGGTCTCCATCCCGCTCGTCGACTGGCGTTCGCTGCTGACCTCGGTGGCGACGTCCTCGATCCGCCGGTGCCAGCGCGCACGTTCCTCGGACTCCAGCCAGGCGGCCAGCCGGTGCTGGTCGGACCAGCGCAGCACCGCGTGGTAGCGGTGGCCGTCCTCGGGGGTCAGCCAGGAGACGCCCTCGTTGCCGGGGAACTGTCTCGCGCAGCGCGTGATCCCGTGCGTCCACTCCTCGAACCGCTGCTCCCGGCCGGGGCGCACCTGCCAGGTCAGGACCGTGGTCACCGGCTCACCGCGCCGGGCTTTCGTGGTGCTCATTCCCCCACGTGTGCCACGCGCGGCGCCGGTCATGCCCGGCGGCTCACGGCTGGCGGTTCGCCTCGACCAGGGCCTGGGTGACCGCCCGGACGCTGCGCGCGATGTGCTGGAGCTGCATGACCTCGGCCGCGTACAGCTTGATCGTGTGCTCGATGACCCCCTCGTGCAGGCCCAGTCCGGGCAGGTCGGCGCGGGCGGTCTGCAGGGCGGTGCGGGCGATCCGGATCTCGTTCTGGACCTGGATGTGGGCGTGCCGGGCGAGGAGGACGGGGTGGCGGATGAACACGGGATAGCCGGCGTAGCGCGTGGGCACCAGTTCGCGCAGCCACTTGGCCGCCGAGCGCTCCCAGTCGTAGCTCCCGGGCGTCTTGACCTGGCAGGGCCAGTCGGGGCTGATGCGCGTGGTCGTCAGTTGCATGATCATCGCTTCCGGGTGTGCGGCGTCGTAAGGGTGGACGACGGGTCGGGGCGGCCCCGGCCTAGGGGATGACCGGGGCCGCCACGGACACCCGGGACCCGGAGTGGGTAGGACCCGGCTCCACGGGTGCGGAACGGATCCGGAACCGGCCGGGTCGCGATCCGTGAGCAGTATTTATATATGCCATCCGGTTTGCAAGGAGCATGAAAACATTCATGCGCGCTTTGTTGTGGATGGTCCCCTTGTGGGAGCGAACGGGTGCCGCTCAGTCCCTGAGGAAGAACTGGTGCTGGTCGGCGACCTGCTCGTACTCCTCCAGCCGCGCCTGCGTCCGCTCCGGGTCCGCGTCGGTCATGGCCTGCAGCAGCGCCGAACACATCACGCCCGGGGCCGCGTAGGAGTCGAAGACCAGTCGCGACCCCGTCCCGATGGCGAAGACGACGTCGGCCTCGTCCGCGAGCGGCCCGAGCGCCAGATCGGTGATCAGGGCGACCTTGAGCCCGGCGCCCCGCGCGACCCGCACGGCCGTCAGGGTCTCCTGGGCGTGCCGGGGCATGGAGAACGCCAGCACCCAGGTCCCACCGGCCTCACGCGACTGCAGCAGCGCGTCGTAGGCGACGCTGCCGCCCCGCGTCACGAGGCGTACGTCGGGATGGATCCGGCGGGCGGCGTAGGCGAAGTACTCGGCGAGCGAGACGGAGATGCGCAGCCCGAGGACCGTCAGGGGGGCCGACGACGAGAGCTTGCGGCCGACGTCGATGACCACGTTCGGGTCGGCCAGGTCCCGCCGCAGGTTCTCCAGGTTCTCGATCTCGGCGTCGACCGCCGCCTGCAGTTCGTTGCCCCGCATCTCCTCGGCCGGGCCGACCGCGAGGGTGCCCAGCGCGATCGACTGCAGTTTCTCCCGAAGCGCCGGGTAACCGCTGAAGCCGACCGCCGAGGCGAACCGCGTCACCGAGGGCTGGCTGACGCCGACCCGGTCCGCGAGATCCGTGATCGACAGGAACGCCGCCTCGGTGATGTGCTCGATCAGGTACTGCGCGATGCGCCGCTGCCCCGGGGACAGCCGGGGACGGTCGAAGAGCGCCCTGAGCTGGGCGGACGGGGAGACCTCCGCTTCGGGGGCGGCCTTCCCCGAGGTGATCGCGGATGCCTGTGCGCGTGCCTGCTGCGGCGATGGCACCGGTGCGCCTCCTTCGTCTCCCACGGACGTTCAACATAGCTCACGCACATGGTGACCAGGGCTTCTCCGGGCAGCATGACCTGCCCGGCAGGGGGTTACCCGTACGCCGGGCGGGAACCCGCCGCCGCACGCGACCGAAGAGAGGAGCCGCCGTCATGACCGTCCCCGAGGAGAACCGGCCCAAGACGGAGACCACCGACGAACTGCTGGAACAGCACGACGAGAACCGCACCCGCCCGCCGGGCGCCACCGGCCGCACGATGCGGGAGGCCCTGGAGGAGGCCGAGGTCCGCCCCGACGACTTCGACGACCGCTAGGGCATCCCCCGACACCCCGACCAACCGACGACGCTTCGGGCAGGAGAGACGGCATGGGCGCGCTGAGTGCGCTGGAACAGACCCTGGAGAACCGCTGGGACGCGCTGTGGGCGCGGCTCCTCGACAAGGAACCGGTCGAGGTCGTCGACGCCCTGCGGCGCGAGTGCGACGACAACGCCGTCGTGTGCCGTGCGGGCCGCGTCATGGTCCCCAACGCGTACGACGTGGAACTCCCCGACGACGTGCACGACCATCTGACCCGCACCGGCACCGACGTGGGGCAGGCCCTCACCGACAGCCTGTCCCGCCACGCGGAACGCCGCGGCTACGAGTTCGCCGGCCCGCTGGCGGTCCACGTGGCGAGGTGCCCGGAGGTGCCCAACGGCCGCTACCGGGTGGCCAGCAGGGTCATGCAGCACGTGAGCGCGGACGGGTTCTTCTACGCGACCCACTGACCCGTGCGTGCCACGGCACTCAGCGGCGGTACAGCGTGATCGAGTGCCCGACGTCGTCGACGGGGCGGCTGCCGCCGATCAACTCGGCCAGCCGCCCCGTGGCCTTCGCGGCCGCCGAGTCCGACACGGCCAGCAGCCCCCGCACTTCACGGACCGGCACCCGCCGGGGATCCGACGCCTCGATACCGTAGGCGGACGGCACCCCACCGCCCTTGTACACGAGCCACACCCGCTCACCCGGATACCGCTCCCGCAGCCGGTCCGCGAGCCGCCCGAGGTCCTGCCCCCAGTCCACGTTCGAGTCGTGCAACCACTCCCGGGTGCGGCCCGGCCCGCCGAACGCCTCGTTGGAGTACGGCAGATAGCACGGGTACGCCCGCACCGAACTGACCCCGGCGCACGCGACCAGCACCGCCACGCCCACGGACACCCACCGCCGCCGCACCACCAGCAGGCACCCCGCCGCCACCGCGAGGAACAGCGGCAGGAACACGGCGTACCGGGTCCCGAAATCCCGCGCCCCCTGCATGGCGGCCGCCAGCAGCACCAGGGGAGCTGCCAGCACATAGGGGGCGGCGGGCCGCAGCCGCCGGACCCCGATGACGGCCGCGGCACCCCCGGCCCACAGCGCGAGCGTCCCCAGCGGCGTCTTCACCAGCAGCGCGGCCGGCAGGTAGTACCAGAGCGAGCCGTTGTACAGCCGCCCGAACAGAAACCCCTGCCAGTGCCGGTTCTCCAGCCCGAACTGCACGCGCATCCCGTCCCGGTAGGCCTCCGGGAACGGCATCATCTCCACCAGCAGCCCCCGCAACCCGTGCACCACCGGCACATGCTGCTCCGGAACCCAGCGCAGCCGCGGATCGACCATCAGATACGTGACCCACACGACGGCGACCGCGACCAGGGCCACAGCCGACGCCGCCGCCACGGCCCGGCGCCGGCCGCCGCCGGACGCCCGCCGCACGGACACCGCGGCCAGCGCCATCAGCACCGGCACGGCGGGCAACGTGCTCATCTTCGTGGCCAGCGCCGCGCCGAGCGCCAGTCCCGCGAGCGGCACGTACAGCCGCGGTCTCCGGCGCGCCCGCCACACCAGCCACGCCGAGGTCAGCGCGAACCCGGCGGCCGGCACATCGAGGGTGGCGAGCGAGCCGTGGGCGATGACGTCGGGGGAGAAGCAGTACAGCGCGAGAGCGGCCGACCCCGCGACGGGCCCGGCCAGTTCACGGGCGAAGACGAACACCACCAGGCCGAACGACAGGGTCAGCGCGATCATCGGAAGGCGGGCCCACAGCATCAAACGCCAGGGATCGTTGCCCGACTCGTACAGCAGATCGCGGCCCAACTGCCCCTGGTCCCCGACGAAGGGGGGACCGACGTGCGGATCCGCGAGGGCGACCCCCGCGCCGATGACCAGTTTGCCGAGCGGCGGGTGCTCGGGGTTGTGCCGCAGCCGGTGCTCGTGCACGTACTCCACGGCCGCGCCCACGTACACCGGTTCGTCGATGGTGGGGGTCTGCTGCACGGCGGTCGTGACCATCGCGAAGGCCATCTGGGCGAGCAGCACGGCCACGAGGAGCGGCATCGGCCACCGTCCGCCCTCTGCGCGTGGGGTGGGGGCCGGTGCCGGGGGCGACAGCGACACGGGCCGCGGAACGGCGGGAGCGATCCAGAGGTCCCTCATGGACTCACTCTGCATCAGCCCCCGCCGAAGAAAGCGCTACCGCCTCACGAGTCGCACCGACAGACCGTCAGCCGTGTACACCGGCACGGCCCGCAGCGACGCCGAGTCCAGCTCGACACGGTCGAACCGGCCGCGCAGCTGCGAAGCCGACAGCACGGGAACGGTCGTCCCCGCGACCGGCGGCCGCTCGGCGTCGAGCCGCAGCGACAGCACGCTGCCCCGGCCCAGCAGAACCCGCCGGCTCACCGTCAGGGCCGGGCCGTGGTTCCTGCGCAGCGGCAGCTCCAGCGTCGACTCGCCCTCCTGGACGTACGAGCCGCGCACCCGCGCGACCTTGTCCGCGCGGAGCGTGCCGCCCGTGACGTGGACGTCGCCCTCGCCGAGGGCGCCCGGCGAGGCGGCCACCAGGGTGCCGGCCTCGACGGCGGTCCCACCGTGGTAGCAGTTGTGGCCCGTCAGGGTGAGCGTGCCCGAACCGCGCTTGGTCAGACCGCCGTCGCCCTCGATGTCGTTGCGCCAGCTGTCGGCCGCGTGGAAGCCCCCGGCCGCCGCGTCCAGCGTCACGACGACGTCCCGCTCGAAGGCGCCGTAACCGTCCGCCGCGGCGAACAGGTTCAGCCGGCCCCACTGTTCGAAGCCGTCCAGCAGGACGTACCCCGACGGCAGCGCGGTCGTCCGCAGCACCTCGCGCCGCTGGGCGGCGGTCAGGTACGGCAGCCGCGTCTCCAGCAGCACCTCCGCACCCTTCGGCACCGCGAGCGGGTCCTTACGGCCCCGGCGGGGCAGGATGTACGTCAACCGGGGCCGGACCGCACGGGCGTTGGCGTCCCGGTCGGCGTAGGGGTCGGTGCCCGTGCCAGCGGAGTGCGCGTACGCGTACAGGGTGTCGGCCGTCGTGCCGGTCTTCTCCGTGAAGTAGGCCAGGGCCTGGGCGCGGGCCGCCGCCTTGAGCCCGGAGTTGGCCGGGTCCGACAGGGTGGCGGCGGCCAGCGCGGTGGCCATGATCCGGCCGCCGAGCACGTCGACGGGGGAGTGCATGCCGGCGACGATCCGGGTGTGGGCCAGTTCCAGGGCACGCGTCACCAGCTCCTGGAAACGCTCGGGCACCGCGTACGCGTAGGCCAGCGAGGCCAGGTGCAGGGCGTTGGTGTGGCCGCTGGGGAAACCGCCGTCCTCGGCCGGCTTGTCGCTGCGCTGGCGCAGCAGCTGCGGGGCGACGACGACCTTCGACTCGTACACCGGGAAGCCGAACTCGTCCTTCCTGCCGGTGTCGACGACCTGGCTGTCCTCGTTCATCCGCCACGGCCGCGGGTACAGATAGGCGAACTTGGACGGGTTGCCGGACGCCCAGTTGCCGCGCAGGGTGTCCACCAGCCGGGCCACCTGGCCGAGTTCGGAGTCGTACGAGCCGGCGCCCAGCGCGGAGCCCGCCGGGGCGCCGGCCGGCACGGCGTCGTCGATCTTGGCCGGGGGTGTGCCGTCCGGGGCGCTGGTGATCGACGTGACCGCCTTGGCCCCGGTCTTGTAGAGGGCGGCGAGCGGGCCGAGTCCGTCGATCATCGAGTAGCTCTGGTGCTGGCGGTCGATCACGAAGGCCTTCTTCGCCTCCGCGTCGGTGCGCTCGGCGGTGATCCGCTCGCAGTAGCGCACGTTGGCGCGCAGTATGTCCGGCATGAGCGGTGTGCCGGTGTTCCAGGCGCCGCCGGTCTTCCACACCTGGGCGAAGCCCCCCAGGGCCCGGACGACCGCGTTGGTCTCGGCGGTCTGGTTCGCCATCACGTTGGTCTTGTAGTCGTCGACGAACGCGGCGGGAGCGGTGGCTGCCTTGGCGTCCGCGGCACCCAGCCACCCGACGAAGGCCGGCGCGGCGACCAGCGCGGCCGAGCCGCCCAGAGAGGTTCTGAGGAAACCCCTCCGGTTCAGGGTGGGGGAGTGGTGCCCGGCGGATGACGGCATGGGTGTGCCTCTCTTCAGTTCTGCGGCCCTGCGGCCGGGTGCGATCGTGCGATCTTGCCTGATGCGAGGGGGAGTTGAGAGTCCCGTGCGTCAGGTGGTGCCTACGAGCGAAGAACTACGGCCGGGTTGTGTCCCAGCGGCGAGGGCGCTGCGGCCCGGACATGTCCCGCGGGTGAACGAGGGGACACCCGTGACCCGGCGCGTCACAGCAGCGATCGTGCCAGTGCCACCGCACCCTCGACCGGCGGCTCGCGCAGCGGCCTGGTACGGGCCGCGGGCACGGTGTCGGCGAGGGCCGCGGTGAGGGCGTCGTAGAGCGCGGGCTGGGAGAGCACGGTGCCGCCCGCGACCACCACGTCGTCGACGACCGCCCCGCGCGCGGCGAGACGGGCGACGAGCGCGGCGAGGGAGCGGCCGGCCTCAACGATCACGGCACGGGCGAGTGTCGAGCCCGCCTCGGCGGCCGTGAAGACGACGGGAGCGTGCCGGCCCCACTCGGCGGAGACGTCGGTGGCGCTCTCCAGAGCCGCGCCCAGCGCCGGTACCTCCGGCACGGCCAGCGAGGCCACGAGGCCGAGCGCCAGCTCGTCGGGCTCCTCGCCCCGGTCGTGCGCCGCCCAGGCGGCACGGGCCGCCTCCCGGACGAGACCGGCGGCGCCGCCCTCGTCGCCGAGCACGGCGCCCCAGCCGCCCACCTGGACAGTGGTGCCGTCGGGCAGTCGCCCCACGGCGACGGACCCGGTGCCGGCGACCAGGCCGACGCCCTTGTCCAGACCGGCGGCGTGAACGAGGAGCTCCGCGTCGCCCACGACCAGCGCGGGCACGCCGAAGGCACTCTCCAGAGCGGCGCGGATCCGTGCGCACTGGCGGGGTGTCTCGCAGGCGTGCGCGCCCACGGCAAGGGCCGAGGGCCGGGCGTCGGCCGGCAGGGTCTCGCGGACCAGGCCGGTCAGCCAGCCGGCCGCG
This sequence comes from Streptomyces sp. NPDC002130, assembly GCF_040296465.1. Classification (NCBI taxonomy): domain Bacteria; kingdom Bacillati; phylum Actinomycetota; class Actinomycetes; order Kitasatosporales; family Streptomycetaceae; genus Streptomyces; species Streptomyces sp. NPDC002130. Next base: position 19,153 of record NZ_JBEOXI010000035.1, on the reverse strand, counting down.
GCCGCGGGGTCGTGCGGCCGCCAGCCGGCGCTCGTACGGACGTGATCGACGACGCGCTGGTCCCCCGCGAGGGCGCGGAGGTGCGTCTTGGTGCCGCCCACGTCGATGCCGAGCACGAGAGGGCTGGCGGAGGTGGAGTCCTGCACGGATCCTCTTTCGTCGGTGCGCAGTGCTGCGACGGCGGGCGAACCGTGCCTGAGAGAAGGGCAGTCGAGAACTCTGGAGGCCCCGGGACGGGCCTCTGGCGGAGTCACGGCAGGCGAGTACCGTGATGTTCGTTAGGAAGTTAACTAACGAAGTATGGTGCGTCAAGAGGAATCCCATCGCCGCATCCACGGAGCCGGTCGCGAAGCCGACCGCCCCGGGGAGAGCGGCCCGTGACCTGTGTGGGGTAACTGTTGGAACAAGACCTGGCAAGAGCCCCCCGCCTGACCGAGAGCGCGGGCGCGGTGTTCGCCGTGCTGGCCGGGGCCGGCCGTGCGACCCGGCCGCAGCTCGCGAGCCTCGCGGGCCTGTCCAAACCGACGGTGTCCTCCGCCGTCGCGGAACTGGAGAGCGTCCGGCTCGCCGCTCACTCCGGCACCGCCTCCAGCGGCACGGGGCGCAACGCCGCCGTCTACCGTCTCGGGCCGGCCGCGGGGGCCGTGCTCGCCGTCGACCTCGGCCCGGCCCTCACCCGGGTCCGCGGCTGCGCCCTGGACGGCACGATGCTCGCCGAGGCCACCGGGACCCGGGAGGGCGCCGCCGACGTCGTGCGCGAGGCGCTCGACGCGCTGCCCGCCGACGCCCCGCTGCGGACCATCGTCGTCGCCGTCGGTGACGTCACCGCGCCGCGCAAGGAGGGCACCGGTATGCGTCCGGCGACCGCCAAGGCCGGCCCCGTCTTCGACGCCGTGGCCGTCGCGCTGCCGCCGGGCGTCCCCGTCCACCTGGAGAACAACGTCAACTGCGCGGCCCTCGCCGAGCTGCAGGAAGGTGCCGCCCGGGGCCGGGACATCTTCGGCTACCTGCGGATCGGCGTCGGTATCGGCCTCGGCATCGTCGTCGGCGGCCGGGTGCTGCGCGGAGCGAACGGCGCCGCCGGTGAGCTGGCCCGGATTCCCTACCCGTGGGACGACGGCCGCGAGCCCCGCCACGAGGCCCTGGAGGAGTACATCGGCTCGCGCTCGCTGCTGCGGCGCGCGGCCGAGGCCTGGCCGGACACCGACGGGCCGTGCCCCCGCACCGTCGAGGAGCTCTTCGCCCTCGCCGGACAGGGCCGTGCCGCCGCCCGGGCCGTGGTCGACCGCCATGCCGTGGACGTGGGCCGGCTGGCCGCCGCCGTGACCGCGGTACTGGACCCGGGGCTGGTCGTACTGGGGGGCAGCACCGGCGCGTACCCCCAGCTCCTGCACGGTGTCCGGGCCGAGCTCGCCCGGCTGAGCTGGCCCACCGAAGTCGTCAGCAGCACGGTCGGCGATCTCGGCACCGTCGTGGGTGCCGCCAGGCTCGCGGTCTCCCGAGGAGTCCAAACCGTGACCGAGGTCGCCGGGGCGAAGGATTGACGGCTTCCGACTCGTCATGCCAATGTCCGGACAAGCGCTTTCTGAGTCGGCCGGGACGCCGACTCCGGGTGAGCCTCCCGCCCGTACGCGAAGTACGGCAGCCGCACGAGGGCGTGCTTGTGCGACGCCGGCCGTCGTGGCCGGGGACCCCACCCGTCAAGGCGACGCGGCCGGGCGAGGCCGTGCCCCCGGAAAGCGAAATCTCCTGCAAAATGCACCCGTGCCGCCTCGGCTGGCGCCGTGCTTCTTCCGCTACGAAGAAAAGGGATCGAACATGATCAGTGTGGGTGTGCGGCGCTCCCGCCGACTCGGCGGCATACGCCGCGTGGTTCCCCTCGCTGCCGTGGCCACGGCAGGTGCCCTTCTGCTCACCGCCTGCGGGTCGGGTTCCGACTCCGGCGGGACCTCCAAGTCGCTGACGTTCTGGATCTCCACGGTTCCGGGGCAGGACGCGGGCTGGAAGAAGATGGTGTCGCAGTACAAGAAGGACACCGGCGTCACCGTCAAGCTCGTCAACATCCCCTATGACGGCTACACGACGAAGCTGCACAACGCCGCCCAGGCGAACTCCCTGCCCGACGTGGCGGCCGTGCCGGCGCTGGACCCGATCTGGTCGAGCAAGCTGATCGACCTCAAGTCCATCGCCGACAAGAAGAGCAACAAGATCAACACCAACTTCCTCGCCAAGGACTCGTCCGGGAAGGTGCTGGCCATCCCCTCGGACGTCACCGCGTCCGGTATGTTCATCAACAAGTCGCTGTTCAAGAAGGCCGGCGTCTCCTTCCCGACCTCGCCCCAGAAGACCTGGACCTGGACCGAGTTCATCAAGGCGGCGAACAAGGTCCGCGAGAAGACCGGCGCCAAGTACTCCCTGACCTTCGACCAGTCGCCGTCCCGGCTGCGCGCCATGGTGTACGAGATGGGCGGCAAGTACGTCCACGCGGACTCCTCCGGCAAGTTCTCGGTGGACGCGGCGACCAAGAAGGCCGTGAACACCTTCGTCGGATGGAACGACAACAAGACCATGCCGAAGTCGGTGTGGACCAGCGGCGCCGACCCGTCCGCCATGTTCCAGAGCGGCGACGTGGTCGCCTACTGGTCCGGTGTGTGGCAGGTCGCCGCCTTCTCCGAGAGCATCAAGAAGTTCGACTGGGCCAGCGTCCCGACCCCCGCCCAGCCGGTGCAGGCCAGCGACGTCAACAGCGGCGGCCTGATGGTCGGCTTCAACAACAACGGTGACGCGGCCACCGCCACGAAGAAGTTCCTGTCCTGGGTCTACGAGCCGGACAACTACCGCGTGCTGTGCGAGGCCTCCGGCTTCCTGCCGGTCGAGAACGGCCTGAACCCGAAGTACCCCTTCAAGTCCGAGGCGGCGCAGGCGGCGTTCAAGCTGTACAACGAGTCGATCCCGCTCTACGCCCCGATCTCCGGCTACTTCAACGGCGCGCAGACGCAGTGGGTGCTGAAGGGCAAGAGCCTCACCGAGGACCCGACCAAGACGGAGCTCGGCAAGGCGATCAACGGCCAGCAGTCGCCCGACAAGGCCCTGGAGAACATCGTGGCCGGCTACAACCAGCAGGTCGGCGGCGGATCGTAGGCCGCCGGGCCGGGCGGCGGGGGTGAGACGCCGCCGCCCGGCCCTGGACGCGCCCCGCGATTCCGGGCTCATGGCGTGAGCCCACCTGCAATCCCTTCCACCAGCACGGAGTCAGGAAGATGACAAAACGCGCCTCGGACGTGTCCGCGAGCCCGCCCAGGAGACGCAGCAAGTACACCCTTGCGCCGCTCGTCCTCATCGCGGCCAACGTCGTGCTCTTCGCACTGTTCTTCGTCTGGCCCGCGGTGATCGGGCTCCTGTACTCCTTCACGAACTACACGGGCGTGGGGGTGTTCCAGTGGGTGGGACTGGACAACTACCACAACCTGTTCGGCGACTCCACGTTCTACGACGCGCTGACCCGGACGCTGCTGTACACCATCCTTTTCGTCCCGCTGAACTTCGCGCTCTCGCTGCTCGCCGCCAACCTGGTGGTGAACAAGCACGCCAAGGGCTCGTCGGTCGCCCGCGTCATCTTCTTCATCCCGTGGCTGCTGTCGCCGATCGTGGTCGGCGTCCTGTGGCGGTGGATGTTCGGTGAGAACTTCGGACTGGTCAACTACGTCATCGAGAAGTTCGGCGGTGGCGCCGTTCCGTGGCAGTCGAACGCGGACCTGTCGCTGCTGGTCGTGGTGATGGCGGCAGCCTGGGCGTGGACGGGCTTCACGATGCTGCTGTTCATCGCGGCGATCAAGAACGTCCCGGTGTCGTACTACGAGGCGGCCGAGCTCGACGGCGCCGGTCCGTGGCGCAAGTTCGTCAGCATCACGCTGCCGAGCATCGCGCCCACCTCGTTCATCGTCATCCTGCTCAACACGATCAACGCCATGAAGGAATACCCGGTGTTCGTCGCCCTCAACAACGGCGGACCCGGAACCTCGAACAACCTGCTCGTCCAGTACATCTATGAGACCGGCTTCAAACGGGGCCAGATCGGCTACGCGAGCGCCGCGTCGTTCGTGCTCATGCTCATCCTGATGGCCGTCGCGATCGTCCAGCTGATCGTCAACCGGCGGGTGGAGAACCGATGACAACCACAGACATGCCCCGCCCGCTCGACACCGACGCCAAACAGCCCCTGTCCAGGAAGCGGCCCCGCAACGCGGCCGGCGGCGGTCTCCGGCGGGCGGTGTCCGCGACGGCACTGCTGTGGATCCTGGCGTGCCTGTACGGTGTGCCGGTGCTGTGGTTCATCCTCAGCTCCTTCAAGCCGGCCAGCGACCTGTTCTCCTATCCGCTGACGCTGGTCCCGCACAACCCCACCCTGACGGGCTTCAAGGCAGCGTGGGACAGTGCCAACTTCTCCCAGTACTTCATCAACACGGCCATCGTGTGCGTGATCACGACGATCCTCACGGTGGGAGTCAGCTGCTGCACCGGGTACGCGCTGGCCAAGTACGACAACAGGTGGCTCAAGGCCTTCTTCATCTGCATCCTGGCCACCACGATGCTGCCGGGCGAGGTCATGCTCGCCCCTGAGTTCCTGGTGGTCCGCAACCTCGGCCTCTACAACTCGTTCGCCGGCATCATCCTCCCGGCCGTGCTCACCGCGACCGGATGCTTCATGTTCCGCCAGTTCTTCCTGACGGTGCCCGACGAGCTCGTCGAAGCCGCACGCATCGACGGCGCCCGCGAACTGTCGATCTTCCTGCGGATCATGGTGCCGGTCTCGCGGCCCATCATGCTGACCCTCGCGATCCTGTCGTTCCAGTGGCGGTGGAACGACTACATCTGGCCGCTCCTGATGCTGAACGACCCCAACAAGTTCACCGTGCAGATCGGCATCCAGAGCATCGTCGGCGCCCAGAACATCAACTGGTCGGTACTGCTCGGCGCATCGGTCATCTCCATGATCCCCCTGATCGCCGTCTTCCTGGTCTTCCAGCGCTACGTCATGGGCGCCGACATCAACGCCGGACTGAAGGACTGACCTTGCCCACCCCGCTCGACCACGCATTCGTCCGCGCGGCGGCGGCCGCCGCCGACCGGCTGGCCGCCCCGCTGGCGGCCGCCCCCGGCGAGGAACCCGCCGGGGTGCCCCACCGCGCTCTGGCGCGCCGGGTGAAGACCCTGGTCGCGGCGTACCGGTCCCCGGACTCGGCGCTGCACGGCAGCGGGCAGGCCATCGCCGCCGCGACGACCCACCTCCGCGCCCTGCGGGCCGCGCAGACAGCCACCGGCCTCTTCGCCGGCGGCGACAACGTGCAGTCGCCTCCGGACTCCGCGTTCACCGTCAACGACGTGTGCGACGCGCACGTCCTCGCCGCCGGCGGGGGGCCGGAACTGCGCGACGTCACGGCCGCGCTCGCCGAAGTCGCCCGCGCCGCCTCCGGCAGTCTCCTGACCGGTGGGGTGCACACACCGAACCACCGCTGGGAGCTGTGCGCGGCACTGGCCCGGCTGCACCGGTCGTTCCCCGACGACCGGCTCCTCGAGCGCATCGAGGAGTGGCTGTCCGAGGGCGTCGACATCGACGCGGAGGGCCTGTACTCGGAACGGAGCGCCAACTACGCGGCGCACGTCTCCAACCCGTCGCTGCTGCTGCTGGCCGGTGTCCTCGGCCGTACCGACCTGCTGGACGCCGTCGAACGCAACCTCGCCACGACCCTGGACCTCATCAGGCCGGACGGCACGGTGGAGACCGTCCACTCGCGTCGGCAGGACCAGAACCACCCGTTCCCGCTGGCGCCCTACCTGCCGCACTACCGGCTGCTCGCGATCCGCACCGGGCGGGGCGACTTCAGCCGGGCGGCGACGCTGGCGGCCGCCGGCGGCATCGACGACCCCGACCTGCTCGCCGAGACCCTCCTCACCCCGGACCTGTGCCAGGCGCTGCCGGCCCCGGCCGCGGAGACCCTGCCCCGCGACCGGTACCTCACCACCGCCCGCCTCGCCGCGCGCGCCTCGGCCACCGCGCACACGGTGGTGTACGGCGGCTCCGACGTGCCCGAGCACCGGCGCATCCGTTCCGGCCTCGCCTGCAACCCCACCTTCCTGCGCCTGTTCGCCGGCGACGCGGTCCTCGACGCGGTCCGTCTCTCGCGGGGCTTCTTCGACCTGGGCCCGTTCCGCGCCGCGACCGTGGAGCAGCCCGCCGACCACCGGTACCGGCTCACCGAAACCCTCTCGGCCGCCTACTACCGGCCGCTGCCGCCGGACCGGCGACGGGACGACGGCGCCTACCGCATGGCGGACGAGGGACGCTTCTCGGCCGCGATGGCCTTCCCCGACCGGCCTCGGGACGAGGTCTCACACACCACCCGCGTGGAGGTCGACCTGCGGGAGGACGGTGCCGACCTGCGGATCGACATCAGCGGACCACGGGTGCCCTGGGCCCTCGAACTGACCTTCCGGCCGGGTGGCGTGCCAGAGGGCGCCGTACCGATCGGCGACGGCCGCTGGTGCCTGACGACCGGGCCGATGACCTACCGGGCGGGTGCCGACGAGATCAGGATCGAGGCCGACGTCCAGGCAGGTGAAGCGCTGGCCGGGCCGGACCGGAGCGAGGTACTGCAATACGACCCGGGGCAGGACTACACCGTGGTGGGCGGCACCGACGCGACGACCGGGAACCGCGTCTACATCGGTGGACTCGGCCCGCACACACTGACCGTCGCACTACGCGCCCGCAGGACCGCACCCGCCGGGTGACTCCGACGACCCACGCCAGGGCCTCTCGGGACGAGCGGGTGTCCACTGCGGCCAGTCCCGCGGCCGTACGCCGGGGTCCGGGGCCACCATGTGGATCCACGCCTCGCGTCATCGGGCGTGGACCGTCGCCGAGACGTCCGCGTCACGGAAGGTCACTGGCCGGCTCCTGTCGGCCTCGGTGAAGCGTCGGCCTCGGTGATCGCGTTCCGCCCGTCCGTGCCGCCCACGTAGGCCGCGTCACCGGGGGTCGCACGAGTGTCTCTCCTGCGCTTCGGCGGCCGGGTTGCGGACGGGCGGTGCCTGCGCCGCGAGCTCCCTGAGGGGGCCACCGCTCAGCCTGCACACCTTCCACTCGTCCAGGAGCTCCACCCCGAGCGACGTGTAGAAGTCGATGGTCGGCGTGTTCCAGGCCAAAACCCACCACTCGAAGCGGTCGTACCCGTTGCGCCGGCAGGTCGCGGCGAGGGCGGCGAGCAGGGCCTTGCCGTGACCCGCGCCGCGGGCGTGCGGACGGACGTAGAGGTCCTCGAGGTGCATGCCGCGGGTGCCCGTCCAGGTCGAGAAACGCGGGAACCACAGGGCGTAGCCCATGACCTCACCCGTGCCGTCGTCCTCGGCGATCAGGGCGAAGGCGGCGGGGTGCTCACCGAACAGTGCCTCGCGCAGCTGCTCCCCGGTGGCTCGTGCCTGTTCCACCGCCCGTTCGTACGCGGCGAGTTCGCGGATCATCGTGCGGATCTCGGGGATGTCCTCCGGGCCGGCGGATCTGATCACGCGGCAGATCATGCCCCATCGCCGAGCGGCCCGGAACCTGTCGGGAAGGGGCGAGTCGGTGGTGGCGGCGCGATGTTCACCTCCGTCGTCGCGTGGGTCGACGCTGCTGCCGGCCTGGCCGCCTGGAGCACGTTCAGGCCTGCGCGCGCGGCAGTGCCGACTCCGGCACCACCAGGTCCGCCCGCCTTCGGGTCGTCGCGACCAGCTCGGCGTTGCGCTCGTCCGAGCGTGCCACCCAGGCCACCGCCTCCTCGTGCGTCTTGCCGAACCGCTCGTGGCGGGTCACCAGCCGGCGGACGCGCTCCCGCTCGGGCAGCTCGCAGAACCACACCTCGTCGAGCAGGGGGCGCACGCGGGGCCAGGAACCGGTGCTCAGGAGCAGGTAGTTGCCCTCGGTGACGACGAGACGGGCCGTCGGGGGAACCGGGATCGCTCCCGCGATCGGCTGTTCCACGACGCGTTCGAAGCCGGGCGCGTAGACGACGTCGTCACCGGGCTCCTCGCGCAGCCGCCGCAGCAGGGCCGCGTATCCGGCCGCGTCGAACGTGTCGGGTGCCCCCTTGCGGTCCCGGCGGCCGAGGCGCTCCAGTTCGGCGTCGGCGAGGTGGAAGCCGTCCATGGGGACGTGCGCGACCCAGGGGTCACCGGTGCCGTTCAACTCCCGCACCAGGTACTCCGCGAGCGTCGACTTGCCCGCGCCGGGGCTGCCCGCGATGCCGAGGAGCGCGCGCCGGCCGCCCTGGGGGAGGGCCCGGGCGCGGTGGACGAGGTCGTCGAGGGTGAGCGGCACGGAGGAAATTGTGTCACCCCGGAGCCCCGGAGCGGGGGCCGGGATCAGAGCCCCGCTCGGGCGCCCGGGCTCCGAACCCCTCGCGCCCCCGGCGTGTGGCGTGCGCCACTTACTGGAACGTCTCCGCAGGGGGAACCGGTCCTGTATGACGCAGCTCGGTCTTCCCGAAAGCATCCATGCCTGTCTGTTCGACCTCGACGGCGTCGTCACCAAGACGGCCGTCGTGCACGCGGCCGCCTGGAAGGAGATGTTCGACGCCTTCCTGCGCGAGCGCGACGGCGCGGACTTCCGGCCGTTCGAGGCGGCGGACTACGACGAGTACGTCGACGGGCGACCACGCGCCGACGGGGTGCGCACCTTCCTCGCCTCCCGCGGCATCGACCTGCCCGACGGCGACCCCGGCGACCCAGCCGGAGCCGAGACCGTGCACGGACTCGGCAACCGCAAGAACGAGCTGGTCCTCGAGAAGATCCGCACCGACGGTGTCGAGGCCTACGACGGCACCCTGCGCTATCTGGAGGCCGTCCGCGCCCACGGACTCAGCACCGCCATCGTCTCCTCCAGCGCGAACTGCCGTGACGTGCTCCGCTCCATCGGCGCCGAGCACTTCTTCGACGTCCGCATCGACGGCGTCGTCGCCGCCGAGCGCAAACTGCCCGGCAAGCCACACCCCGACACGTTCCTGGCCGCCGCCGAGGACCTCGGCGTCCAGCCCTGCGAAGCGGCCGTCTTCGAGGACGCCCTGGCCGGCATGGACGCGGGCCGCGCGGGGCGCTTCGGATACGTCGTCGGAGTCGACCGGGTCGGGCAGACCGACGCGCTGTACCGGCACGGCGCCGACATCGTGGTGCAGGATCTCGCAGAACTGGGGGACGAGCAGTGATCACGCAGCGGGCGTACAACGTCGAGCCCTGGGCCGTACGCGAGACGGAACTCAACCTCGACGTCCTGGCGCAGAGCGAGTCCGTCTTCGCGCTGTCCAACGGCCACATCGGGTGGCGCGGCAACCTCGACGAGGGCGAACCCCACGGCCTGCCCGGCTCCTACCTCAACGGCGTCCACGAACTGCACCCGCTGCCGTACGCCGAGGCCGGCTACGGCTACCCCGAGTCCGGCCAGACCTCCATCAACGTCACCAACGGCAAGGTGCTGCGGCTTCTCGTCGACGACGAGCCGTTCGACCTGCGCTACGGGCGGCTCGTCACCCACGAGCGGACCCTCGACCTGCGGCGGGGCGTCCTGGAGCGGGTCTGCGAATGGACCTCGCCGGCCGGCTCGACCGTCCGGGTGCGCTCCACCCGCCTGGTGTCCCTCACCCAGCGCGCGATAGCCGCCGTGGCGTACGAGGTGGAGCCCGTCGACAGCCGGACCCGCGTGGTCGTCCAGTCGGAACTGGTCGCCAACGAGAGCCTGCCCGAGCCGGACGGCGACCCGCGTGCCGCCAAGGCGCTGAAGTCGCCGCTGGAGCCGGAGGAGGACCTCGCCGCGGGCAGCAGGCTGCGCCTGGTCCACCGCACCCGCCGCAGTGGCCTGAGGGTCGCCGTGGCCGCCGACCACACCGTCACCGGCCCCGAACGGACCACCACGAGCAGCGAGAGCAACGTGGACGTGGCCCGACTGACCGTCACCTCCGTCCTCGAACCGGGGGAGCGGCTGCGCGTGGAGAAGCTGGTCGCGCACGGCTGGTCCGGTGTGCGCTCCCGGCCCGCCATGAGCGACCAGGTCGAGGCGGCCCTGGCCGCGGCCGGGCACAGCGGCTGGACAGGGCTGCTGGAGGACCAGCGGGCGTACCTCGACGACTTCTGGGCACGGGCCGACGTCGAGATCGACGGCGACGAGGAGATCCAGCAGGCCGTCCGCTTCGCCCTCTTCCACGTCCTCCAGGCCGGCGCCCGCGCCGAACAGCGCGCCATCCCCGCCAAGGGACTCACCGGCTCCGGCTACGACGGCCACGCCTTCTGGGACACCGAGGCGTTCGTGCTGCCGCTGCTGACCTACACCGCGCCGAAGTCCGCGGCCGAGGCCCTGCGCTGGCGCCTCGACACGCTGCCCGCCGCCCGGGAACGCGCCGCCCAACTCGGCCTGCGCGGCGCCGCGTTCCCCTGGCGCACCATCGAGGGCTCGGAGGGTTCCGCGTACTGGCCGGCCGGCACGGCGGCCTTCCACGTGGGCGCCGACATCGCCGACGCCGTCGTGCGGTACGTGGCCGTGACCGGCGACGAGACCTTCGAACGCGAGGTCGGCGTGGAGCTGCTGGTGGAGACCGCCCGCCTGTGGCGCTCCCTCGGCCACCACGACGACCGGGGCGTCTTCCACATCGACGGCGTCACCGGACCGGACGAGTACAGCGCCATCGCCGACGACAACACCTACACCAACCTCATGGCCCGGGCGAACCTGCTGGCCGCCGCCGACGCCTGCAAGCGCCACCCCGACGAGGCATCGCGGCTCGGCGCCGACGAGGAGGAGCGGGCCGCCTGGCGGGACGCCGCCGAGGCCATGAACGTCCCCTACAACGACGAGCTCGGCGTGCACGAGCAGCACTCCGGCTTCACCCGCTACCAGCGCTGGGACTTCGACCGCACCGGGCCCGACCAGTACCCCCTGATGCTGCACTTCCCCTACTTCGACCTGTACCGCAAGCAGGTCATCAAGCAGGCGGACCTGGTGCTGGCGATGTACACCTGCGGCGCCTTCTTCGAGGAGTTCTTCGACGAGGAGCAGATCGCCCGCAACTTCGCCTACTACGAGCCGCTGACCGTTCGCGACTCCTCCCTGTCCGCCTGCGTCCAGGCCGTCATGGCAGCCCGCTCCGGCCATCTCGACCTGGCCGGCGACTACACGGCCGAAGCGGCGCTCATGGACCTCGGCGACCTGGAGCACAACACCCGCGACGGACTGCACATCGCCTCGCTGGCCGGCACCTGGATGGCGCTGGTCGCCGGGTTCGGCGGCATGCGGTGCAGCGACGGCGCCCTGCGGTTCGCGCCCCGCCTGCCCGAGCGGTACAGCCGGCTCGCCTTCACGGTGGGCTTCCTCGGCCGGTGCCTGCGCGTGGAACTGACCGCCGACCAGGCCACCTACACCCTGAACTCCGGCATGCCCCTGACCATCCGGCACCACGGCACCGAACTCACGGTGAGTGAGGACGCCCCCGTCTCCCGGCCGATCCCCGAGCTGACCCACCGCCCGGCCCCGAGCCAGCCCCCGCACCGCGCCCCGCACGCCCGCTGATCCTCGCCACGGGCCACGGGCCACGGGTCAGGCACTTGGCCGAGTTCCGCCCTGCACCTCCCCGCCCCGCGGGTTAGCTTGATCGTGTTTTCCGATCATCTGGGTAAGGGGCGGAACATGCCTGACGGCGCGAACGCCATCCTCGTCCGCAGGCGAAGACGCGAACAGGCGGCCGGGCCGCGCGCCGCCTTCGGGGCGCGCGGCAACCGGCCGCTCGCCGTCCTGGCCGCCGTCTTCACCCTCGCGCAGCTCGTCCTGGTCCGCCCCGTCCTGGGCCTCGGCTGGGACGAGATCGTCTACGTCAGCCAGGTCACCTCGCACCACCCCGCGGCCTTCTTCAGCGCCCCCCGCTCCCGCGGCGTCTCGCTGCTGGTCGCGCCCGTCGCGTCCTGGTCGTCGTCCGTCCCTCTGCTGCGCGTCTATCTCGCCCTGCTGTCCGGCCTCGCCCTCTACCTGGCCCTGCGTGCCTGGCGGGGTCTGTTCCCGACCCGCGTCCTGGTCGTCGGCGGTGCCCTCTTCGCCTCGCTGTGGATGACCCTCTTCTACGGCCCGCAGGCCATGCCCAACTACTGGGTCGCGATCGGCGCCCTGATCGGCGTCGGATGCTTCCTGCGGGCCCGGGAGGAACGTTCCGCCCCGGTGGTCCTGTGGGGTCTCGCGGCCGGCGCCGCCCTCATGGCCTGGATGCGTCCCACCGACGCGGCTCACGTGGCCCTGCCGCTGCTCGTCCTCGCCCTGGCGCGCCGCCGATGGCGACTCCTCCTCGTGCTCGTGGCGGGTCTCGCGGCTGGCGCCGTGCCATGGGTGATCGAGGCGTACGCGAGCTACGGCGGGCTGGGGGAGCGACTGGCGGAGGCCTCCCGGATCCAGGGCGGTCTCGGCTGGCAGATCGCCGTCGACGACCAGCTGCGCAGCCTGGGCGGACGCGCCCTGTGCCGGCCGTGCACCGGGCCGATGCCCACCCCCCTGGTCACCCTCTGGTGGTTCGCCCTGCCCGTCCTGGCCGGCCTCGGGCTGGTCGTCGCGGTCCGGGCCGGGCGCGCGGGACGGACCCTGGTCCCGCTGGCCTGCGCCGCCACGGCCGCGCTGCCGTACCTCTTCATGATCGGCTACGCGGCGCCGCGCTTCCTCCAGCCGGCCTACGCGCTGCTCGCCATCCCGGTCGCCGACGCCCTGTGGCACCTGGTCAGAACCCCGCGCGGGACCTGGCGCCCGGTGGCCGCCACACTCGTGGCGCTCTGCCTGGCCGGGCACCTCGCGGCACAACTCGCCGTGCTGCACGGCGCGGTGTCCCGCAACATCGACAGCCGCCGTGACTGGGACCGCACCGCCGACGCCCTGCACCGGATCGGTGTCCGCCCGCCCTGTCTGCTCACGGGCCACGAGGCCATCCCCATCGGCTACTACACCGGTTGCTCCTCGGGGGCGACGTCCGGGAACAACGAGAACATCACCGTGGCCGGCATCCTGCGCACCGCGGACCGTCTCCCGGTCGCACACCTGGCTCCGGCCGGCGGCACGCCACCCCGCTACGCGCGATCCTGGCCCGTCCACCGGATCTCGGACCTGGACGTCCGCGTGGCACCGGGCCGCTGACACCTCCGATCGCGTTTCCCGCCCGTCCGGCTCAGGTAGGAGCCGGGTTGACGGTCACGATCGAGGGGGAACGGCATGACGGGGAGCGACCACGAGGGCAGGCTGGGCGAGGAGTTCTTCACTCCGGGGTCCTCGTCCTTCACCGACTTCCTGGCGGCCCACCGCCCCGAGCTGCTGAGCACCCGCCGCGTCCTGCCGGAGGGCGTCCGGGCCGAGGGCGCCCCGCACGGCACGACCGTGCTGGCCCTCACCTACCGGGACGGCGTGCTCATCGCCGGCGACCGGCGGGCGACGATGGGCCATCTCATCGCCCAGCGCGACCTGGAGAAGGTGCACCCAGCGGACGACCACTGCGCGGTCGCCTTCGCGGGTACGGTCGGGCTCGCGGTGGACATGGTGAAGCTGTACCAGGTCGAGCTGGCGCACTTCGAGAAGATCGAGGGCATCCCGATGACCCTCGCCGCGAAGGCGACCCGGCTCGCCACCATGATCCGCAACAACCTGGGCCAGGCCATGCAGGGCCTCGCCGTCGTCCCGCTGCTGGCCGGCTACGACCCCGCGGCCCCCGAGGGGGAACAAGGCCGCATCTTCTCCTTCGACGTCGTCGGCGGCCGCTACGAGAAGTTCGGCTTCCATGCCGAGGGCTCCGGATCGCCCTACGCCCGGGGCGCGTTGAAGAAGCTGTACCGCCCGGGCATGTCCCGCCGCGAGGCGGCTCTGGCGGCCCTGCAGGCGCTGTACGACGCGGCGGACGACGACTCCGCGACCGGCGGCCCCGACCTCACCCGCCGCATCTACCCGATCGTCTCGGTCATCACCGAGGAAGGCTTCGAGCGGCTGGCCGAGGCGGAGACGGAGGAGCTGAGCCGAGAGATGGTCGAGCAGCGTCACAACCGGCCGGACGGACCGAACGCCGAGGCCTGACACCCGGCGGGTCCGACCGACGGCCCGGCCGACGCGGCCCGAGCCCGGCCCCGAGCCCGGCCCCGAGCCCGGTCAGAGCCCGGTCCGAGCGCCTGCCCGACCGGCGGCCCGGCGGAGTTTTCGGTTCCATGGACAAGACCTGTCACGGGCTTTACTGCACAGCACTTGCAGGTACCGCAGGATGGCACGAGGCTGTTCACCGCAGCCGTCCGTCCGGCAGAAAGACCTTCCCCCCGATGACGGCCGCCCCTGAGTCCACTCCGCCCCTCCCCGCCCAGCGCACCGCCTGGCACCGCGTCCGCTCCTCCATGACGCGGCGGGAGTGGACCAGGGTCGGGGGGATGGCGGCCTTCATCCTGGCCCTGCACGTGATCGGCTGGTTCACCCTCGTCGCGATCGTCGCCCCGGAGCACCACGCCATCGGCGCGCAGACCTTCGGCGTCGGCATCGGCGTCACCGCGTACACGCTCGGCATGCGCCACGCCTTCGACGCCGACCACATCGCCGCCATCGACAACACCACCCGCAAGCTGATGGGGGAGGGGCAGCGGCCGCTGTCCGTCGGCTTCTGGTTCTCCCTCGGCCACTCCAGCGTCGTCTTCGCCCTGGCCTTCCTGCTCACCCTCGGCGTGAAGACCCTGGCCGGGCCGGTCCGGGACGACGGCTCCGCCCTGCACGACGTCACCGGCCTGATCGGCACGACCGTCTCCGGCACGTTCCTCTACCTCATCGCGGCCGTCAACCTCGTCGTCCTGGCCGGCATCTGGAAGGTGTTCCGCGCCATGCGCTCGGGCCGCTACGACGAGGCCGCCCTGGAGGAGCAGCTGAACAACCGCGGGTTCATGAACCGCCTGCTGGGCCGCGTCATGAAGTCGGTCTCCAAGCCCTGGCACATGTACCCGCTGGGCCTGCTGTTCGGCCTCGGCTTCGACACCGCCACCGAGATCGCCCTGCTCGTCCTGGCCGGTTCCGGCGCCGCCTCCGGACTGCCCTGGTACGCGATCCTGTGCCTGCCCGTCCTGTTCGCCGCGGGGATGTGCCTCCTCGACACCATCGACGGCTCGTTCATGAACTTCGCCTACGGCTGGGCCTTCTCCAAGCCGGTCCGCAAGGTCTACTACAACCTCACCATCACCGGCCTGTCCGTCGCCGTGGCCCTCCTCATCGGCACGGTCGAACTCCTCGGCCTCCTCGCCGAACGACTCGGCCTGCACGGACCCTTCTGGGACCGGATCTCCGGCCTCGACCTCAACATCCTCGGCTATGTCGTCGTCGCCCTGTTCTTCGCCACCTGGGTGGTGGCGCTGGTGGTGTGGAGGGTCGGACGCATCGAGGAGAAGTGGTCGGGGGATCTGGCCGGGCCGGGGCGCGGCGTCAGTCCATGACCGCCAGGGCGAGGGCGAGGGACACCGCGAGGGCGAGGGACACCGCGAGGACGAGGGCGGCCATCGCGATCACGACCGCCCCGAACAGCCCCGTCACCACGGACAGCCGAGCCGGGCGACCCGACGCGCGCGTGCGGCCTCCCGGATCACGTCGCCGTCCTCGTACCAGCCGTTCTCAGCCATCACACCCTCCCGGCGGGGAGGATACAGTCGGCCGCTCACGCCCCCAGCCGCAGCTCCTTGCGCCACTTGGTGATCTGTTTCTCCGCATCACCCGTGTACGACCACGGCGTGCGCGTCGCACGGGGTCCCAGCATGCCCAGCAGGACGCCCGCGATGTCCGTGGCGCCGGCGGAGCAGGCCGCGTGGGCCAGGTAGTTGAAGTCGCGCAGTTCGCCGGGCGCGATCCCGCTCTGCGTCCGGCCCATGACCCAGCGCTGCCAGGTTCGCCGCAGGTCGCTCGACGCACCGTCATGGCTCCAGTGCTGTGAGAGGCCCACGGCGGAGTGCCTGCCCTGTGCCGCGTCCAGGGCGAAGCGGTACTCCTCGACCCGGGCGTACTGCACCAGCACCGGCAGCGGACAGCCCGGCGGCGCCACTCCGGCCGCGTCCCGGGCGAAGTCGTACATCAGGCCGTGCGTGCCGTGCCAGCGCGCAGAGTAGTAGTGCAGCACCTGAAGGTGCCCCTCGACGCTGTAGGGGTCCCGGCCGTGCAACTCGTCCCACCAGCGACCCAGTTCCTGTCGGCGCACCCCCGTCGGGTACAGGCGCGCCACCGAGATCAGCGACACCCACGGCGTCGGGTCCTCCGGGTGCGCCTCCGCCGCCGTCAGGCAGGCCAGCACCGCCGCGTCCACGCGGTGCTGGCCGATCGGCACGCCCCGCCCCGCCGCGATGGCCACGTTGAAGGTGCGCGCGGTCTCCGTCGCCGCCCGCAGCACCAGCGCGTCGGCGCTGTGGGGGTCGGCCGAGAGCCAGGACTCCACCGTCGAACTGCCCGCGCACACCTGCGCGAGCTGCCGGATCCGGTGCCCCCGGGCCGTCCAGTCGCGGCCGGTGGCGCCCAGGAGGTCCCGAAGTCCCTGCCAGCGGCCGATCACGACGTCCTGGCGGGCGGAGGTGAGGTCGCTGTCCCCGCAGTCGGGGTCGAAGTCGGGAGTGAAACCGCGTCTGAGTCCGCGTGCCATCGGGGCCCCCTCAGAAGTCGGTGGACAGACCCTCGTGGACCCGGGCGCGCGCGTCCTGTTCGTCGGGGACGTAGTCCGTCTCGACCGCGCGCGAGGCGTCCAGCTTCGCGGGCCGGTAGTAGTCGCTGCCCTGCCTCCAGTACCAGAGCATCGGGACGAGCCCGACCGCGAGCCCGCCGATGCCGATCGAGATCGCGGCGCCGCTCAGCTCGCCCAGCGACTCCACGAACACCCAGAACATGAACAGGGCGCCGCACAGCGGCCACAGGCCGCCGAAGAGGAAGTTGGCCGCGGACTTGAGCAGCATCTTCCGGTACGCGACGACCACCGCGAGTCCCGCGAGACCGTAGTAGACGGCGATCTGCAGGCCGATCGCCGAGATGGCGTCGGAGAGGATGTCGCCCACCGAGCCCAGGGCGTTGGAGGCGATGAACATCAGCAGCGCCACCGCCCCGACCACCACGATCGCCACCCAGGGGGTGTTCCACCGGCGGTGCACCCGGCCCAGCGCCGCCGGCATCGTACGGTCCCGGCCCATCGCGAACAGCGAGCGCGTGACCTGGATGAGCGTCGTCTCCAGGGTGGCGATGGTGGACAGCATCACGGCCACGATGAGCAGCTTGCCGCCCCAGCCCGGCCAGATCTCCTCGCCGAGCACCGCCAGCACGTTCGCGTCGTTCTCCTCGATCTGCTTCGAGGAGAGGATCACGTTCACCGCGATGGTGAACACCTCGAACAGCAGGAAGACGATGCCCACCCCGATCAGGCCCGCGAGGCCCGTCGTACGGCGGCTGTTGCGGGTCTCCTCACTGAGGTTGCTGGTGACGTCCCAGCCCCAGTAGTAGAACGCGGCGATGAGCGCGCCCGAGGCGAAGCCGGCCATGCCGTCGAAGTGCGAGAAGCCGAGCCAGGACCAGTCGAAGGCGCGGGCGTTGCCGGTGTGGAAGAAGGCGAGCACCGCGAACAACGCCAGGACGGCCAGCTCGACGCCGGACATGATCAGCTGGGCGCGCACCGTGAGCCGGGCGCCGCCGAGCACCACGCCCAGCATCACGAGGAACCAGGCCGCGCCGACCACCGTGGACAGCGCGGTGTTGTCCGCGAGGTTGTCGTCGAAGAGCGCCAGCGTCATCGAACCGGCGGGCAGCGACCCGGCCACCATGAAGATCGTCGCCGAGATCACCAGCGCCCAGCCGCTGATGAAGCCCAGGAAGGGGTGGAGCGTGCGCCCCACCCACGAGTAACTGGCGCCCGCGTTGACGTCGATCCGGCCGAGGTAGCTGAACGCCAGCGCGATGCCCAGCATGGGTATCGCGCAGTACAGCAGGGCGGCCGGACTCGCCAGCCCGACCGCGCCGACCAGCACGGCGGTGGTGGCCGCCAGCGAATACGCCGGGGCGCTGCCCGCGACCGCCATCACCACGGTGTCGAACGTGCTGAGGACATTGGCCTGCAGCCCTCTGCCCCTGCTGTAGCTCATGGATGCGCTGCTTTCACTTGTGCATGACCGGAGGCGGGCAGGCCGTCCCGGCGGCGTTGGGGGGTGGGGGTGGAGCTCGCCGCCGGACGGAGGAAAGGGTGGCCTCGGTCCCGGTGGCGTGAGAAGGGGTGGCGGATACCGTGCTGCCGCCGCGTCGGCAGCCGGTCACACCGTGTGTGCGAGTGATGATAGTCCCACTCATTGAGCTTTCAAGATTAACCGGTGGGTAATGTCCGGGCCCGCCCACGGTTTTGACTCGTGTTGGCCCGCGTGACGTTCGGGCGCCCTCCCCGTTTCGGAGGACGTCCGCCGAGGTTAGAGCCCGCGTAACGGGAAACGCGGAACGGACAGGCGAGACGAACGAGCCGAGCAGCGCACAGGAAGGCAGGAGTGATGGGCACGGAACCGATGCGCCCCGAACCGATGGCGGACGACGCTTACCAGCCCACCGGTACCAACGAGGAGCAGGAGGACGCCGCGCCGCTGGACCTGCAGGACGCCGTCGACGAACGGACGTACGACGACATGCTCGACGAGGGCTACTCCCCGCCGGAGAAGCCCCTGGGCGTCACCAAGCGCGGCACCACCGCGGCCGAGCAGCACGAGGGTGAGAGCCTCGACGAACGGCTGGCCCAGGAGGTCCCCGACGTGTCCGCCGAGCCCGCCGGGGACGGCGTGGGCGACAGCTCCGACAGCGACGGCGAACCGGTGGACCCCGAGGCGGGGACCGCCCGCGCCGGGCGCCTGGTCGCCCCCGACGAGGGCGCCCACGCCGACACCACGAAGGAGACCGTCGCCTCCGACGTCGGCATCGACGGCGGGGCGGCCGGTGCGGAGGAGGCCGCCGTGCACGTGGTGGAGGACGACAGCGCACTGCCGGAGGACGACGGCAGCGTGTGACCCGTCCGCCGGTGTGCGGTCGCCGCCGGCACGCAGAGGGGGCCCCCGCCCCCCCGCCACCCCGGGGGGCCCCGGGGCCGCCGCCGGCGCC
>NZ_JBEOXI010000034.1:0-46104 GCF_040296465.1 Streptomyces sp. NPDC002130 | reverse complement strand
GGATGATCGATCCACGATCAACGTACTTGGTGGGTTCGGCGTACTTCTGCAGCCATCCGATCACCAGCGGGCGGATCAGCTGACCGACGATGAACGGGATCAGCAGCTGCACGACGATGTCGAGGATCGACGAGAAGTCGACGGTCGCCTGGCCGGTGGTGTTCATCAGCAGAACCACCAGCAGCGGCGTGACGAAGACGCCGATCAGGTTGGAGAACGACGCACTGACGATCGCGCCGGCGACGTTTCCCTTGGCGATCGAAGTGAACGCGATCGACGACTGAACCGTCGACGGAACGAGGCACATGTAGAGGAGGCCGGTGTAGAGGTCGTCGCTGATCAGGGTCGGCGACAGGAATCGCAGAGCTAGGCCGATCAACGGGAAGAGCACAAATGTCGCGGCAAGGACGACGGTGTGCAGTCGCCAGTGCTTGACGCCCTTCCAGGCTTCCTGCGGCGAGAGTCGTGCGCCGTAGAGCAGGAACAAGAAGCCGATGGCGATCTTGGTGGCCCAGTTCAGAATGCTCTCCGCGGTACCCGATACCGGGAACACACTTCCGAGCACGCCGGCGATGATGATGCCGAGGATGAACCCGTCGATGTAGAACCTACTGAGAAACTTCACCTGGCTAAGGATAACGGCGTGCGTCGACGGGCGGCCCGATGTGCCACTCGATCACTTTCTGGCGTCAACCTTCGTACCGACTTCGTGTCACACTGCGAGGCTCACAACTCGCCAACATCACCCGCATAGACAACGTGCTCAGCGATCGCGGATGGACGCGAGATCTCACCCCTCCGCCAGCAAGTTTCGACCAGCGGCCGCCGGAGACAGGGTTAACGCCATCATGAGCGACGACGAACACGACGCCTGGCACGTCTCCCCGGGCATGATCTTCGCGGGGCTGGTCGGCGCGATCCTGTGGAATCTGCTGACCTGGCTGATCGGTCTGCCCTCGAGCTCCTCGCACGCCCTGTTCGGCGGGCTGATCGGGGCCGTGTGGGTCGGGGCGGGCAGCCACGGCGTCGACTTCGGCAAGGTCGTCGAGAAGGTGCTGGTGCCGGCGGTGGCCTCGCCCGTCGTGGCCGGTGTCGCCGCGCTGCTCGCCACCCACCTCGCCTACCGGCTCACCGACCGGGCCGGCGGCGACTCCGTCACCCGGGGCTTCCGCATCGGCCAGATCGCCTCCGCCTCGCTGGTCTCCCTCGCCCACGGCACGAACGACGCGCAGAAGACCATGGGCGTCATCACCCTCACGCTGATCTCGGCCGGTGCCCTCGGCCACCATGCCGGTCCGCCCCTGTGGGTCGTCGCGTCCGCGGGCCTGGCCATCGGCCTCGGTACCTACCTCGGCGGCTGGCGGATCATCCGCACGTTGGGCAAGGGCCTCACCGAGATCCGGTCGCCGCAGGGCTTCGCCGCCGAGACCGCTTCCGCGACCGTCATCCTGACCTCCACGCACCTCGGCTTCGCGCTGTCCACCACCCAGGTGGCCTCGGGCAGCATCCTGGGGGCGGGTCTCGGCCGCAGGCTCGCGGAGGTCCGCTGGGGCGTCGCGGGCCGGATGGCGGTCGCCTGGACGGTCACCCTGCCCGCCGCCGCGCTGGTCGGTGGACTGGCCGCCGCCATCGTGCGGGTCGGCGGTGACATCGGCACGGCTGCCGTCGCCCTGGTCGGCGCGGCCCTCGCCGTGGGCATCGTCGCCGTCTCGCGCCGCGACCCGGTGCACGCGCACAATGTCAACGACGCCCGAGAGCCCGCCATCCGCACCGAGCCGTCGGCCGAGGTCGGCACGGCTGCCTGAGCGACAGGGAAGCGAACGTGGAGGACATCGATCTGGCGGCCGGAGGCGGCAGCGGCTTCTGGCCCACCGGCGTCGTGATGCTCGTCGTCATCACCGTCATCGTGGTGCTGATCGGTGCCCGGCGAAACCGCAACGCCAGAAAGGGAACCGGAGGGCCGGGGAAGTAGGAAGGGCGAAGAGCGAAGGCCCCGTACCCGGCACGGGTACGGGGCCCACCGTCCCCTCTTCCCTTCTCACCCGACCGGCGACATCGCGGGTCAAGCGATACGGAGGAGGATCAAGCCTTCTTGGTCTCCCAGAAGATCTTGTCGATCTGGGCGATGTAGTCCAGCGCCTTCTGGCCGGTGGCCGGGTCGGTCGAGCCCTTGGCGGCCGAGAGGGCCTTCAGGGTGTCGTTGACCAGCTGGTGCAGCTCCGGGTACTTCTCGAAGTGCGGGGGCTTGAAGTAGTCGCTCCAGAGCACCGAGACGTGGTGCTTCGCGAGCTCGGCGCGCTGCTCCTTGATGACGGTGGCGCGCGCCTGGAAGTGCGGGTCGTCGTTGGCGGCCATCTTCTCCTGCACGGCCTTCACCGACTCCGCCTCGATGCGGGCCTGGGCGGGGTCGTACACACCGCAGGGAAGGTCGCAGTGGGCACTGACCTTGACCTTGGGGGCAAACAGGCGGGAAAGCATGGAGCATTCCTTCCTCGTGATCGTCTTCTCACAGGGGACATTACTCCGTGAGGGACGGCTTTTGGCGGGTGCCCCCATGGGCTTAGGACAAAAGTCCGGGGTGAGACTGAGACTGGTGGAGGAAGAACCGGGGAGGTGCCGGGTGATGCCGGAGCTGTCGCAGGAGTCCGGGCGGGGGAGGCCGGCCCCGCCCTTCGGGGTGGCCGAGGTCACCGGGCCGTCCATGGTGCCCACGCTGTACCACGGGGACCGGCTCCTGGTGCACTACGGAGCCCGGGTCGGGCCCGGCGACGTCGTCGTGCTGCGGCACCCCTTCCAGCAGGACCTGCTGGTCGTCAAGCGGATCGCCCAGCGCCGTGACGGCGGCTGGTGGGTGCTCGGGGACAACACGTACGCCGGCGGCGACAGCACCGACTACGGCGTCGTGCCCGACGACCTGGTGCTGGGGCGGGTCCGGTTCCGCTACCGGCCGCGCAGGTCCGGTCGGCGGTCGCCCTGGGCGCTGCTGGGCTGGGCGCTGTCGGCGGCCAGGCCCGTGCTCTCGGGCAGGTCGGGCCGGGTGGCCTCCAGGCGCTTGCGGGCGCGGTAGGCCGCCACGTTGGCGCGGGTCGCGCACCGGTCGGAACAGTAGCGCCGGGAGCGGTTGGTGGAGGTGTCGAGGTAGGCGTTGCGGCAGGGCGCGGCCTCGCACAGGCCGAGGCGGTCCGCGCCGTGCTCGGTCAGGTGGAACGCCAGGCCCATCGCCGCGATCGCCGCGTAGCCCGCCGTCGCGTTCGACGGGTGGTCCGCCAGGTGCATGTGCCACAGGGGGCGGCCGTCGTCGTCGCGGAAGTCGTGCCCGGAGATCTGCGGGCTCACCGGGAACTCCAGCAGCAAGGAGTTCAGCAGGTCGACGGCGAGCCTCTCGTCGCCGATGTCGGCCGCCTCGAAGACGGCACGCAGCCGGGCCCGGACCGAGCGGAAGCGGGTCACGTCCGCGTCGGTGGCGCGGCGGGCCGCCGACTGGCTGGGCCCGAACAGATCGCGGACGGCCTCCACCGACGTCAGGGCGTCCTTGCCCCGGGCCGGTTCCTCGGTGTTGACGAGGCGCACGGCGTAGTCCGAGTAATAGGCCAGTTCCACTTATAGTCCTTACGAAGGGGCTTTGAGGTCGAGAGCGTGCACGTGTAAGAGCTGATGGCGCTTCCAGGGTATTACGAGGGAGGGGCAGGGGCTCGATGACGGACGCCGACACCACCACGGCCACCGCCGGCTGGCATGCCTGGCAGGAGAGCTGGGACCGGCAGCAGGAGTGGTACCTGCCCGACCGCGAGGAGCGGTTCCAAGGACCCCGACTGGCCGTCGAAGCTGCCGTACGACTCGTACGACGCCGTCCTGACCGCGACGGCCCTGCACTGGCTGCACCGGGAACCCCTCGCGGACCTCTACGGCCGGATCGCGGGACTCGTCCGCGCCGGCGGTGTCTTCATGAACGCGGACCACATGATCGACGAGACGACGCCCCGGATCAACGCGGCGGAGCACGCGCAGCGGCACGCCCGTATGGATCAGGCCAAACGGGACGGCATCCTCGACTGGGCCGAGTGGTGGCAGCTCGCGGCCGAGGACCCGGTCCTCGCGGAGCCCACCGCCCGGCGCCACGAGATCTACGGCGAGCACGCGGACGGCGACATGCCGTCGGCCCAGTGGCACGCGCGCGTGCTGCGCGACAAGGGGTTCGGCGAGGCCAGGCCGGTGTGGTGCTCGCCCTCGGGCACCCTGCTGCTGGCCCTCAAGCAGCACAGACGAAGGGGGCGGCACGGAAACTCCGTACCGCCCCCTCGCCGTGCGTACCGTCAGAGCACCTTGGACAGGAACGACTTCGTCCGCTCGTGCTGCGGGTTGGTCAGCACCTCGCGCGGGTGACCGGATTCGACCACCACACCGCCGTCCATGAAGACCAGGCTGTCGCCCACCTCGCGGGCGAAGCCCATCTCATGGGTGACGACGATCATCGTCATGCCGGACTCGGCCAGGTCGCGCATGACGTCCAGGACGTCACCGACCAGCTCCGGGTCGAGCGCCGAGGTCGGCTCGTCGAACAGCATCAGCTTCGGGTCCATGGCGAGGGCCCGGGCGATGGCGACGCGCTGCTGCTGACCGCCGGAGAGCTGGGAGGGGTAGTTGCCCGCCTTGTCGGCGAGGCCCACCCGGTCCAGGAGCTCCTGGGCGCGCGTGCGGGCCTGACTCCTGCTCACGCCCTTGACCTGGACCGGCGCCTCCATGACGTTCTCGACGGCCGTCATGTGCGGGAACAGGTTGAAGCGCTGGAAGACCATGCCGATGTCCCGGCGCTTGACCGCGACCTCGCTGTCCTTCAGCTCGTAGAGCTTGTCGCCCTTCTGCCGGTAGCCGACCAGCTCGCCGTCGACGTACAGACGGCCGGCGTTGATCTTCTCCAGGTGGTTGATGCACCTCAGGAAGGTCGACTTGCCGGAGCCGGAGGGGCCGATGAGGCAGAACACCTCGCCGGACTTCACCTCCAGGTCGATCCCCTTGAGGACTTCTACGGGGCCGAAGGACTTGTGGACGCCCTCGGCCTTGACCATGGCGGTCATGCGGTGCCTCCCGTCGACGAGCGGTTGGACAGGGACAGCACGTTCGCCTTGATCTTCTGGAACGGGGTGGCCGGCAGCGACCGGCTCGAACCACGCGCGTAGTACCGCTCCAGGTAGTACTGGCCGATGCTGAAGACCGAGGTCAGCAGCAGGTACCAGGCTGCCGCCAGGAACAGCATCTCGGCGGGGGCGCCGGAGGTCTGGCCGATGTCCTGAGCCGCTCGCAGCAGCTCGGGGTACTGGACGACCGAGACCAGCGAGGTCGTCTTCAGCATGTTGATGACCTCGTTGCCCGTCGGCGGCACGATGACGCGCATCGCCTGCGGGATGACGATCCGGCGCAGCGTCTTGGTGTGGCTCATGCCCAGCGCGTGCGACGCCTCGGTCTGGCCCTCGTCGACCGAGAGCAGACCGGCACGGCAGATCTCCGCCATGTACGCGGCCTCGTTCAGGCCGAGGCCCAGCAGCGCCGTCAGGAACGGGGTCATGAAGTCCGACCACTCGTCCTTGTAGAACGGCCCGAGGTTGATGTACTCGAAGACCAGGCCCAGGTTGAACCAGACGATCAGCTGGACCAGGACCGGGGTGCCGCGGAAGAACCAGATGTAGAACCACGCGATCGACGAGGTCACCGGGTTCTTCGACAGGCGCATCACGGCGAGCAGGACGCCGCCGATGATGCCGATCGCCATGGACAGGACGGTCAGCAGGAGGGTCTTGCCGACGCCGTCCAGGATGCGGTCGTCGAAGAAGTAGTCCGGGATCGCGTCCCAGTTGATCTTGCCTTGGGAGAACGCGTAGACGATGCCGCCCAGCAGGGCGAGCGCGACGACGGCGGAGACGTACCGCCCGTAGTGCCGGACCGGGATGGCCTTGATGGCCTCCGGCCCGGCAGGGGGCGTGTCAGCCGGCGTCTTGTCGATGTCAACAGTCACGGGTGTTGCCTTTCAGTGCCGCTAGGGCGCGGTCACTTGCCGCCGTTGATGGTGGCTTCCTGCACGGAGCCGTCCGTGACGCCCCACTTCTTCATGATCTTCTCGTACTCGCCGTTCTTGATGACGGCGTCGAGGGCGGCCTTGAGGGCGTCCCGCAGCTGCGTCTGGTTCTTGGCGACCGCGATGCCGTACGGGGCGGCCTCGACCTGCTCGCCGACCAGCTGGAAGTCCTTGCCGCCGCCGGAGGTCTTCACCGCGTACGCGGCGACCGGGAAGTCGGACGAGCCGGCGTCGGCGCCGCCCGCGCGCAGGCGGGTCTGGGCCTGCTGGTCGTTGTCGAAGGGCTCGATGGCGATCTTCTTGCCGGCCGGGCACTTCTTCGACTCCGCCTTGGCGAGGTCCTCGGAGACCGTGCCGCGCTGCAGCACGATCTTCTTGCCGCACAGGTCGGACCAGGTCTTGATGCCCTGGTCGTCGCCCTTCTTGGTGTAGATCGACACACCGGCCGTGAAGTAGTCCACGAAGTCGACGCCTTCACCGACCTTCTTGCCGGTGTCGGAGTCGATGCCCTCCTGGCGGTCCTTGGTGTCGGTCATCGCGGACATGGCGATGTCGTACCGCTTGGAGCGCAGACCCGTGATCAGCGTGTCGAAGGTGCCGTTCTCGAACTGGAAGTCGACCCCGAGCTGCTTGCCCATGGCAGCGGCGAGGTCCGGGTCGATGCCGACCGTCTTGCCCGAGTTGTCCTTGAACTCGACCGGGGCGTAGGCGATGTCGGAACCGACCTTGATGACACCCTTGTCGCGGATGGCCTGGGGCAACTTGTCGGCGAGCGGGGCCGAGGCCGCCGTGTCGCTGGAGCCGTTGTCCTTGGTCTGGTCACCGCATCCGGTGAGCATCAGCGCGCCTGCGACCGCGATCGCACCGACCGCTGCTAGCCGGGAGTGCGCGGCGGTCGTACGACGGGTGGAGCTTGCGGTCATGGTGGGTTCCTCCGGCGGATGGGTGGAGTTGCCGATGGGGCGGGCCGCTGCCGATGGGTTCGGTACGGCCGAGGCATGCCGAAGGGTTCGGCAGTGCCGTGGGTCGACGAGAGCACACCTCTTCGAGTGTCGCGACCTCGTGTGATTACGGCATCTTGCCATTCGGACTGCGCGATTCTGGGGGCCAGCCATGTCAAAATCGGATAACGGGCGACCCCCGAACCGCACCACTCCGGTACATCACGGCCGGACCTTCTGCAGGAATCACCCGTTCCGGCCGGAAGATCTTCGGTAAATCCCGAGATTTCGATACGGGGACCGCGGGCTTCACAGATGGTTGAGTGGGTGTGGCTGGTTTGTCCAGGTCTTGTCCCGGTTTTGGACGAAGAGTCAGGGCCTTGTCATGTGACCTTCGCGTTATGGACTCGTCCCCGATGCCGTCCGTCCGGTAAGAAGGGTCTTTACACCCCTCATCCGGGGCTCAGGGCGCGTGTGCGGCGCGCCCGTCGCGTACGCGCCCGTACGAATACACGTACAAGCACGACATGGGTCTACGCGGTGCCCGCCCACCCCTCACCAGGAGTGGCCACCCTCAAAACAATGAAGATTTAAGGGGTAAAACGAAGTGGCAGCGGAGATCGTCAATCCTCGCAGCGAGAGCAAGACCGGCGATACGGAACACGAGGGCAGTGCGGAGCCCCTCGACTCCTTCGATCCGGCGTTCGCCCTGCACCGCGGCGGCAAGATGGCCGTGCAGGCCACCGTGCCGGTCCGTGACAAGGACGACCTGTCCCTGGCGTACACGCCCGGCGTCGCGAAGGTGTGCAGCGCGATCGCGGAGCAGCCGGAGCTCGTGCACGACTACACGTGGAAGTCGTCGGTCGTGGCCGTCGTGACGGACGGTACGGCCGTGCTGGGGCTCGGTGACATCGGGCCCGAGGCCTCCCTCCCGGTCATGGAGGGCAAGGCGATTCTGTTCAAGCAGTTCGGCGGCGTGGACGCGGTGCCGATCGCCCTGAACTGCACGGACGTCGACGAGATCGTCGAGACCGTGGTGCGGCTCGCGCCGTCGTTCGGCGGGGTCAACCTGGAGGACATCTCGGCACCCCGGTGCTTCGAGGTCGAGCGGAAGCTGCAGGAGCGGCTCGACATCCCGGTCTTCCACGACGACCAGCACGGTACGGCCGTGGTGACGCTGGCGGCCCTGCGGAACGCCGCGCGGCTGAGCGGGCGGGCGCTCGGTGAGCTGCGGGCGGTCATCTCCGGCGCCGGTGCGGCCGGTGTCGCCATCGCCAAGATGCTGGTCGAGGCCGGCATCGGGGATGTCGCGGTGGCCGACCGCAAGGGTGTCGTGTCGGCGGACCGGGACGACCTCACGGCGGTCAAGCAGGAGCTGGCCGGGTTCACGAACAAGGCCGGGATCACCGGGTCGCTGGAGGCGGCGCTGGACGGGGCCGATGTGTTCATCGGTGTGTCCGGTGGCACGGTTCCGGAGTCCGCGGTGGCGACGATGGCCGAGGGCGCGTTCGTCTTCGCCATGGCGAACCCGAACCCCGAGGTGCATCCCGAGGTCGCGCACAAGTACGCGGCGGTCGTCGCGACCGGGCGGTCGGACTTCCCGAACCAGATCAACAACGTGCTGGCGTTCCCGGGGATCTTCGCGGGTGCGCTGCAGGTGCGGGCCTCCCGGATCACCGAGGGGATGAAGCTGGCCGCCGCCGAGGCACTGGCGGCCGTGGTCGGGGACGATCTCGCCGCCGACTACGTCATTCCGTCGCCGTTCGACGAGCGGGTCGCTCCGGCGGTCACGGCCGCGGTGGCGGCGGCGGCTCGGGCCGAGGGTGTGGCCCGGCGCTGACGTGACGCCGGCGTTTGTGTGATGTGGCCCCGCCCGAGATCGGGCGGGGCCATTTCTTTGCGTTCGGGTGGGGCTGTTCGGGTGACTGTTCGGGTGGTGCGGGTCGTGTCGCCTGTGGCTGCTCGGTGGGGGTGCGCGTCTTCGCGTGCCGCCGGGGGTGGGTCGGGCCGCGCCGGGGGGTGTCCGTCCTCGGAACGGCGCGATGGGGTTGCACGCCGCCTGACTGTTCGTTGACGCGCCAACCGCTGCGGGCGGACACCCCCCGACACGGCCCCTTCTCGCCGTGCGCGGGTGCGGGCCGCTCGTACGGCGGCACCGACCCCCGGACCTTGGCAAGAGGGTGTGTCTCACAGACGTCGGTGGTTCCACTCGGCAGGTGGGGGAACCTATCGTCAAGGTCATGTTCGCTGTCTACGCCGCCCGAATCGACCGCGACCAGCCGCTGTCCGGCCTGGAGTTGGGGGAGCGTCCGGCTCCCGAGGCCCGTCCCGGCTGGAGTACCGTCACGGTCAAGGCCGCCTCCCTCAACCACCATGACCTCTGGTCCCTGCGTGGCGTGGGCCTCGCAGAGGACAAGCTGCCGATGATCCTCGGCTGTGACGCCGCCGGGGTCGACGAGGACGGCAACGAGGTCGTCCTGCACTCCGTGATCGGACAGAGCGGGCACGGGGTCGGACCCAAGGAACCCCGTTCCATCCTCACCGAGCGTTATCAGGGCACCTTCGCCGAGCAGGTCTCCGTGCCGACCTGGAACCTCCTGCCGAAGCCCAAGGAGCTCTCCTTCGCGGAAGCCGCCTGCCTGCCCACGGCGTGGCTGACCGCCTACCGGATGCTGTTCACCAATGCGGGGGTACGGCCCGGGGACTCCGTGCTGGTGCAGGGCGCCGGTGGTGGTGTCGCCACGGCGGCGATCGTGCTGGGGAAGGCCGCGGGGCTCCGGGTCTTCGCCACCAGCCGGGACGAGGCCAAGCGGAAGCGGGCCCTGGAGCTGGGGGCCGTGGAGGCCCTTGAGTCCGGGGCGCGGTTGCCTCAGCGCGTCGACGCGGTGATCGAGACCGTCGGGGCTGCCACGTGGTCCCACTCGGTGAAGTCGCTGAAGCCCGGCGGCACGCTGGTCATCTCCGGCGCCACCAGCGGCGACCGGCCCTCGCACGCCGAGCTGACACGGATCTTCTTCCTCGAACTCAAGGTCGTCGGGTCCACGATGGGGACCAAGGACGAGCTGGAGGACCTGCTGTCGTTCTGTGCCGCCACCGGGGTGCGGCCCGTCATCGACGAGGTCATGCCGATGGACCGGGCGCGTGAGGGCTTCGAGCGGCTGGCCTCGGGTGAGCAGTTCGGGAAGGTCGTGCTGACGAATCCCTGAGTTCCCTCCGAGGTGCGTTGACGGTCGGTCCCGGGAGGGCCGGCCGTCTTCTTGTGTCAACTGTGGTTGACGTGGATGGGTTGTCAACGTAGGTTGACTGCATGACCGAAGCAACGGATCTGGCCGAGCGTGCGGGTGACCGCGATCCACGGGTCGGCCTGCGGGCCGTCGCCGCGCTGCGTCGGCTGCTGGAGCAGCTGGAAGCCGTGCAGGTGCGCAATGCGCGCAACCAGGGCTGGTCGTGGCAGGAGATCGCCACCGAACTCGGTGTGAGCAGGCAGGCCGTGCACAAGAAGTACGGGAGGCATTGATGTTCGAGCGGTTCACCGAAGACGCCCGTGATGTGGTGAAGGGCGCTTACGCGTATGTGGAGGGGGGCGGCGGGGGCGGGCGGTGTGTGGAGCCTGAGCATCTGCTGCTGGCTCTGCTGGACAGGGAGGGGAGTCGGGGGTCCTTCGCGCTCGCCGCTCTCGGGCTCGGTGAGGGGCGGGAGTCCGTGCGCGAGGCGCTGCGTGAGGCGCGGCGGCGGGCCGGGCTGACGCAGGCCGAGACCGATGCGCTCGCGGGGCTGGGGATCGACGTGGCGGAGGTCGTCGCCCGGGTGGAGGAGGCGCACGGGGTCGGCGCCTTGGCCGGTGACCGGACGGACAAGCGATGGTGGTCGGGGCGCACCTCCTTCGGGCGGGGGGCCAAGGACGTGCTGGAGCGCTCCT
This sequence comes from Streptomyces sp. NPDC002130, assembly GCF_040296465.1. Classification (NCBI taxonomy): domain Bacteria; kingdom Bacillati; phylum Actinomycetota; class Actinomycetes; order Kitasatosporales; family Streptomycetaceae; genus Streptomyces; species Streptomyces sp. NPDC002130. The sequence continues at coordinate 35,174 of NZ_JBEOXI010000034.1, read as the reverse complement.
TGCGGGCCGCTCTCGCCCAGCGGGACCGGCACATCGGAGACGAGCACATCCTGCTGGCCCTGACCATCCGTCCCGGAGTGCCGGCCGAGGTCCTCGCCGACCACGGGGTCACGTACGCGTCCCTGGTGCGGGTGCTGTACGGGAGTGGCGGCGAGGCCAAGGCCGGCTGACGGGCTGCGCCCCGGGCGCCTACTTCTGCTGCGTGCGCAGGAGGGCTCCTATGTGGGCCGCCGCCGTCGAAAGATGGCGGCGGGCGTCCCGCAGTTGGTCGGGGGTGACGCCGTGGTCGCGGGCCGCGTCACGGATGTCGTCCCGGAAGCGGTCGAGCAGGCGGTCCAGGTCGCGGGCCGGGTCGCCGGTGGAGTCCGCGGTGTCCTCGTGGGCCCAGGCCGGTTCATAGGCGGCCGGGAAGTCCTCCGGGGGCTGGGCGTGAGTCGGCTCCGCGGCGGGCTTGCCGGTGCCGGGCCAGTCGAAGCCCAGGTCCTTGCCGAAGTCCTTGCCGTAGTCCTTGCCGAACTCGCCCACTTCCTTGACCAGTTCGCTCAGACCCTCACGCAGACCCGTCGGCCAGTCGCCGCGGGCGAAGTGGTCCTGCACCTGTTCCTGGACGCGGCGGGTGATGCGCTGCACCTGCTCCTGGGCCTGGACCCGGGCCTGCTCCTGGGCCTCCTTCGCCTGGCGGCGGGCGCGCTGGGCGTCCTCGCGGGCGCGGCGGCTTTCGTCCTTGGCGCGCCGGGCCTGCTCCTTCCACTCCTGCCGGGCGCGGCGCATCTCCTCCTTGGCGATGCGCCAGGCCTCCTTGTCGCCGTACTGCGAGAAGTCGCCGTAGGGGGTGCCCGTCGTGCCGTCGGTCGTGGTGCCGTTGCCCCGGCGGGCCTCCGTCGCCGCCGCGCGCATCTCGCGGCGCAGGTCTCCGGCGGCTCCACGCACGTCGGCCTGGATCTCCGCGGCCAGTTCCGCGACCGACTCCCGGATCTCCAGCTCCAGGTCGGCCAGCTCGCCGCTGCGGTCGGCCAGTTCTGCGCGGCCCGCGTCCGTGATCGAGTAGACCTTGCGGCCGCCCTCGGTGGTGTGGGTGACCAGGCCCTCGGCCTCCAGCTTGGCCAGGCGCGGGTAGACCGTGCCCGCCGACGGCGCGTACAGCCCCTGGAAGCGCTCCTCGAGGAGGCGGATCACCTCGTAGCCGTGGCGGGGCGCCTCGTCCAGCAGCTTCAGCAGGTAGAGGCGGAGGCGGCCGTGGGCGAAGACGGGGGGCATGTCAAAGCACCTTCTTGTCGGTTGTGCCGTCGGCCGGGAGGGTGGTGGGGTCATCGCCCGGGCCGGAGACGGAATTGTCTCCCGAGCCGTCCCGGGGGCCGCTCGCCGGGGCTGCCGCCGCGCCGCTGCCGCCGGGCCGGGCATCCCATGGTTCGTCGTGATCGTCCTCTCCGGCCGGGCGGCGGAGCAGGGCGATCGAGCCGGAGACGGTGGTGGCGCGCAGTTTGCCGGTGCCCGCGCCGAGCCGGCCCGTGATCTTGTGGGCTCCCCACTGGCCGTGCACCCGCAGGCCCTCGAAGGCGTTGGAGAGGGAGCCGCTCGCCGTGTTCGCCTCGACCTCCGCGTCCGCCGGGTACGGCAGCCGGATGGCGATCTCGCCCGAGACGCTGGTCAGCCGGACGTCCGTCGGGCCGTTCGGGTCGAGGTCGACGATCATCGAGCCACTGACCGAGTCCGCCCGCACGGAGGGGCCGGAGCCCTCGATCACGGTGAGGTCGCCGGAGACCGAGTTGAACCGCAGGTCGCCGGTCACGTCCTGGGCCTCCAGACCGCCGGAGACCGTGTCGGCGCGCACCGGGCCGGACAGGCCCACCAGTGTCGTGTCGCCGGTGACGCCCTTCACGACCGTCGGGCCGTGGATTCCGGAGATCACGGCGGCCGCGCCCACCACGCCGACCTCCACGCGGGTGCCGACCGGGACGGCCAGGGAGACCACCGCGCTGCGGCGCCAGCCCTTGCGGTCCAGCCACTTCAGGAAGCCCTTCCAGGGCAGGTCCTCGTAGGCCACCGTGAGGACGCCGTCCTGCTGGGTGACCACCAAGGGCGGACCCTCGATCTCGGAGATCTCCAGGCGAGCGGAACCTTCGTCCGTGCCCACCACGTTCACCGTTCCGTTGACGAGACGCACCCGCAGGTCGCTCACGGGCTCGTCGAAGGTGAGCTTCCTCGGTTCTGTGACGGACCACTCGGACATGGTGGAGACCTCCCCGACTCGACGCGCCATATCGCGTCCTCTCCCATTCACGATATATCGCGGTCGTGGAAAGTCAAGACACCCGTTTCGGGGAGGGCTGGACGGTCAGAACTGCTCAAAATGTGATGATCCGGCCTAGCGTGTGACCATGTCGACGGAAGCTGCCCACACCGGACCCGCGCCTGGGGCGCTCCTGCTATGCCGGGCGGCACCGGCGTCCGTCGCTCCTGTCGCCCATCTGCTGCGCGAACCGATGCGGCTCGTGCGCGCGGGCGACGCATGGAGCGTCCTCGTCCCCGGCGGCGGGCCCTGGCGGGACGGCACCGAGCCCGTCGACCGCGTGGTCACCGGCTGGGCCACGGCCCTCGCCGTCGGCGCGCCCTGGCCCGTCCTCGCCCTGTGGTGGGACACCGACCACGCGGGATTCACGCTCGCGTCCGGCTTCCGCCGCCCGGTCGGCTTCGTGTGGCTCGCGAGCGGCGTGGCGGTGGGGGAGGTCGAGGCCCTGCACACCTTCGCCGCACGGATGGGTCTCGACCCCGTCCTGGACGTCCAGGCCCTCGACGAGCTGGCCGAACCGGCTCCCGAGGCCGACGCCGGCACCCGTCTGCGCGGGCTGCTCGCGGTCCTCGCGCGCGGGGGCGTCGTACTGCCCGCCGAACTCGCCCCCGGCGAACCCGCCGGGCACCTGCTGGAGGCCGCCGCCCGCATGCCGGACAGTCTGCCCGTCGAATGGCCGGGTTGGCGTGACGCGGTCGCGGAACGCGACACCGTCGACCACAGCCGCCTCGGCCCCTGGATGCCCTGGACCGGCGGCCCCAGGGCGCGCGCACTGGCTCTGGTGCAGGTGGCGGCGGGCGCGCCGCTGCTGTCCTGGGGCCTGCGCAGGCGCAGCGGCGGCTGGGGCTGGGTCACGGCCGGCGCCCTGCTTATCGCACACGGCGCGCTGGGTCTGGCCTACGCCTTCACGCACCCACGCGACTGAGGTCCCGGGAGTGGCCGGCGCCCCGCTTCTCGTGCATGGCGCGCTGGGCCTGAGCTACGCCTTCACGCCCTACGCGTCGTCCTCGCAGCGGCCGGAACCCGTCTCTACGCGTTGTCCCCGCAGCGGCCGGAACCGGTCCTACTCGTCGTCCTCGTCGTCCAGCCGCGCCAGCCATGTGGCCAGCCGTTCCACCGGCACCTCGAAGTCGGGATTGAGATCGACGAACGTCCGCAGCTGCTCGGCGAGCCACTCGAAGGTGACTTCCTCCTCGCCGCGCCGCTTCTCCAGTTCCTCGATGCCACGGTCCGTGAAGTACATGCCTCAAGGATAGGTGCGCGAAAACGGCCGGGCCGCACCCCCCGAGCAGGGGATGCGGCCCGGCCACGCACGAACTGCGCGAGGGCGATTACGCCTCGAACACCTCACGCACCAGCTGCTCCTGCTCGGCCTGGTGACGCTTCGCGGAACCCACCGCCGGGGACGAGCCGTGCGGGCGCGAGATGCGCCGCAGCCGCTCGCCGTGCGGGACGTCCGCGCCGACCGCCAGGTCCAGGTGGTCGATCAGGTTGAGCGCGATGAACGGCCAGGCACCCTGGTTCGCCGGCTCCTCCTGGGCCCACAGGTACTTCTCGGCGTTCGGGTACTTCTTGATCTCCGCCTGGAGCTCGGCACCCGGCAGCGGGTACAGGCGCTCGATGCGGATGATCGCCGTGTCCGTGACGCCGCGCTTCTGACGCTCGGCCTCCAGGTCGTAGTAGACCTTGCCGGCGCAGAAGACGACCTTCCTGACCGCGGCCGGGTCCACCGACGCGTCGCCGATGACCGGCTGGAACTGGCCCGTCGTGAACTCCTCCGCCTTCGCCGCCGCGGCCTTCAGGCGCAGCATCGACTTCGGCGTGAAGACCACCAGCGGCTTGTGGTGCGGGTTGTGCACCTGCCACCGCAGGAGGTGGAAGTAGTTCGACGGCGACGTCGGCATGGCGACCGTCATGTTGTTCTGCGCGCACATCTGCAGGAAGCGCTCCGGGCGGGCCGAGGAGTGGTCCGGGCCCTGGCCCTCGTAGCCGTGCGGCAGGAGCAGGACGACGCCGGACGTCTGGGCCCACTTCTGCTCGGCCGACGAGATGAACTCGTCCACGACCGTCTGGGCGCCGTTGACGAAGTCGCCGAACTGCGCCTCCCACATCACGAGCGCCTCGGGGCGGGCCAGCGAGTAGCCGTACTCGAAGCCCATCGCCGCGTACTCGGAGAGGAGGGAGTTGTAGACGTTCAGCCGCGCCTGGTCCTCGGAGAGGTACTGCAGCGGCGTGTACTCGTCGCCCGTGCTGCGGTCGATGATGACCGCGTGGCGCTGGCCGAACGTACCGCGCTGCGAGTCCTGGCCCGCCAGGCGGACCGGGACGCCCTCCAGCAGGAGGGAACCGATTGCGAGGGTCTCGCCCATGCCCCAGTCGATCGTGCCGTCCTCGACCATCGACGCCCGGCGCTGCAGCTGCGGCAGCAGACGCGGGTGCACGGTGATGTTGTCGGGGATGTTGACCTGGGACTCGGCGATCCGCTTGACGACCTCCGTGGTCACCGCGGTGTTCACGGCGACCGGGAACTCGGCCTGCGGGTCCGTGGACTCGACCGTCCCCGGCTGGGACGTGGCCTCACGGACCTCCGTGAAGACCTTCTCCAGCTGGCCCTGGTAGTCCTGCAGCGCCTGCTCGGCCTCTTCCAGGGTGATGTCGCCGCGACCGATGAGGGACTCGGTGTAGAGCTTGCGCACCGAGCGCTTCTTGTCGATCAGGTCGTACATCAGCGGCTGGGTGAAGGCCGGGTTGTCCGACTCGTTGTGACCGCGGCGGCGGTAGCAGATGAGGTCGATCACCACGTCCTTGTTGAACGCCTGGCGGAACTCGAAGGCGAGCCGCGCGACGCGGACCACGGCCTCCGGGTCGTCGCCGTTCACGTGGAAGATCGGGGCCTCGATCATGCGGGCCACGTCCGTCGCGTACATGGAGGAACGCGAGGACTCGGGGGCCGCGGTGAAGCCGACCTGGTTGTTGATGACGATGTGGACCGTGCCGCCGGTGCGGTAGCCGCGCAGCTGCGACATGTTCAGGGTCTCGGCCACCACGCCCTGGCCCGCGAAGGCCGCGTCGCCGTGGATCGCCACCGGCAGGACGGTGAAGTCCGTGCCGCCCTTGTTGATGATGTCCTGCTTGGCGCGCGAGACGCCCTCCAGGACCGGGTCCACCGCCTCCAGGTGCGAGGGGTTCGCGACCAGGGAGACCGCGATCTGCTCGCCGTCGAGACCGGTGAAGGTGCCCTCGGCGCCCAGGTGGTACTTCACGTCACCGGAGCCGTGCATCGACTTCGGGTCGAGGTTGCCCTCGAACTCGCGGAAGATCTGCGCGTACGACTTGCCGACGATGTTGGCGAGGACGTTCAGCCGGCCGCGGTGGGCCATGCCGATGACGACCTCGTCCAGACGGGACTCGGCGGCCGAGTCCAGCACGGCGTCCAGCAGCGGGATGACGGACTCGCCGCCCTCCAGGGAGAAGCGCTTCTGGCCGACGTACTTCGTCTGCAGGAACGTCTCGAACGCCTCGGCCGCGTTCAGCCGGCGCAGGATGCGCAGCTGCTCCTCGCGCTCCGGCTTGGAGTGCGGACGCTCCACGCGGTCCTGGATCCACTTGCGCTGCTTCGGGTCCTGGATGTGCATGAACTCGATGCCGGTGGTGCGGCAGTACGAGTCGCGCAGGACGCCGAGGATGTCGCGCAGCTTCATCATCGACTTGCCGGCGAAGCCGCCGACGGCGAACTCGCGCTCCAGGTCCCAGAGCGTGAGGCCGTGCTCGTTGACGTCCAGGTCGGGGTGCTTGCGCTGCTGGTACTCCAGCGGGTCGGTGTCGGCCATGACGTGGCCGCGGACCCGGTAGGAGTGGATCAGCTCGAAGACGCGGGCGGCCTTGGTGACGTCGTCGTCGTGGCTGGCGTCGATGTCCTTGAGCCAGCGGACCGGCTCGTAGGGGATGCGCAGCGCCTCGAAGATGTCGTCGTAGAAGCCGTTCTCACCGAGCAGCAGGTTCGCGACGATCCGCAGGAACTCGCCGGAGGCGGCGCCCTGGATGACCCGGTGGTCGTAGGTCGACGTGAGCGTCATGACCTTCGAGATGCCGAGCTTGTTCAGGGTGTCCTGGGAGGTGCCCTGGAACTCCGCGGGGTAGTCCATGGAGCCGACGCCCATGATCACGGACTGGCCGGGCATCAGGCGCGGCACGGAGTGGACGGTGCCGAGGCCGCCGGGGTTGGTCAGGGAGACCGTCACGCCGGTGAAGTCGTCCATGCCCAGCTTGCCGTCGCGGGCGCGGCGGACGATGTCCTCGTAGGCCTGCCAGAACTCGAAGAAGTTCAGCGTCTCGGCCTTCTTGATGCCCGCGACCACGAGCTGGCGGTCGCCGTTGGGCTTGACCAGGTCGATGGCGAGGCCGAAGTTGACGTGCTCCGGCTTGACCAGGGTCGGCTTGCCGTCCTTCTCCGCGAAGGAGTAGTTCATCGACGGCATGGCCTTGATGGCCTGCACCATCGCGTAGCCGATCAGGTGCGTGAAGGAGATCTTCCCGCCCCGGGCGCGCTTCAGGTGGTTGTTGATGACGATGCGGTTGTCGAACAGCAGCTTCACCGGGACCGCGCGCACGGACGTGGCCGTGGGCACCTCCAGCGAGGCGTTCATGTTCTTGGCGACCGCGGCGGCGGGGCCGCGCAGCACGACCTGCTCGGGGCCCGAGGGGGCCTCGGCGGCAGGCGCGGCCTTCTTCGGGGCCGCGGCCGGCTTGGCGGCGGGCTTCGCGGCGGGGGCGGCCTGCGCCGGAGCGGGGGCCTGGGCCTGCGCGGCGGGCTTCGCCTGGGCCGGAGCCGGAGCCGGAGCCGGAGCCGGAGCGGGCGCCGACGCGGCGGCGGGCTTCTCGGCGGCCGGGGCAGGGGCCTGTGCGGGAGCGGTGGTGGTCCCCGCGGCCCCCGCGGCCGCGGTACCCGCCGGAGCCGAGGCGGCAGCCGCCCCCGGCTTGTAGTCGGCGAAGAAGTCCCACCAGGCTCGGTCTACCGAATTCGGGTCCTGGAGGTACTGCTGATAGATCTCGTCGACGAGCCACTCGTTGGCACCGAACGACGCGGCAGGGTTCTTCCCCGCTTGGTCGGTGTCGGTCGAGATGCTCGAGTTACTGGGGGACTGTGGCGACACGGCGGCAACCGCCCTCTTCCGCTTCACAAGATGATGGACAGCGGGAATCAAGGCTACGCCCCCTGGAGGGGGAAGGTCAGGCCGGGCCCGTTCAACGTCGTGCACATCACATCTGGAACCGTGTTTCGGGGCTTGAAATGGCGGGAAACAAGCGTGGTTCCGCTTAATGAGGCAAGAGCGGGGCGGGGCCCAGGGCGCCGATGGCGCGGGCCCGTGCCTGATCACACGTGTCCGTCAGCGCGGACATCCGTGGATCTTGTGGCTCCGCTTCGAACTTTACGTCAACTTGGCACAGATGACAGTCCCGGAAGAGTGACAAGAATCCGGCAACCCCGCTCGGATTCGGCCACTCCGATCCGGCCCCCGTGCAGGTCCACGGCCCAGCGGGCGATGGCCAGGCCCAGACCCGTACCGCCGTCGCTGCCCGGACCCTGCGGGCGCTTGGCGCTGCCGCGGTTGAACCGCTCGAAGACGCGGTGCCACTCGGACTTGGGAATGCCGGGGCCCTCGTCCAGGACCTCCAGCTCCAGCGACTCCGGCAGTGCGCCGCGCCGCGCCTTGACCGTCACCCGGCCGTGCGGCGGGCTGTGCTTGACCGCGTTGTCGATGAGATTGGCGACGACCTGGTGGATGCGCTCCGGGTCGGCGTGCGCGGTCAACTCCGGTGGATGGACGTCGAGGTGGAGATGGACGTCCGTACGGGTGTGACTGCCCGAGCCGGTGGCGATGCCCGCGCGCACGGAGGCGACCATGTTGGCCTCCTTCAGCACGCCCGACAGGTACGGCCACACCTCGAACCGCCGCTGTTTCAGCGGTACGACGCCGTTGTCCAGGCGGGACAGGTCCAGCAGCGTCTCCACCAGCCGCCCGAGGCGCTCCGTCTGCTTCAGGGCCGTGCGCATGGTCTCCGGGTCGGCCTGCGTGACGCCGTCGACGATGTTCTCCAGCACCGCGCGCAGACCGGCGATGGGCGTGCGCAGCTCGTGCGAGACATTCGCCACGAGTTCCTTGCGCTGGCTGTCCTGGGCCTCCAGCTCGTCGGCCATGGCATTGATCGTCACGGCCAGGTCGCCCAGCTCGTCACGGCGGTTCTCCCGCGTGCGGCGGGTGTAGTCGCCCTGGGAGATGGAGCGGGCCACCGCGGTCATCTCGTCCAGCGGTGCGGTGAGTGAATGGGCCACGAACTGCGTAATGAGAAGCGTGGCGATCATCGAGAAGACCGTGATGAAGCGCAGCTCCGTCTTGGTGTGCACCGCGATCACCGACAGGCCCGTGGTGATCAGCACCGAGATGACGACCAGCGCGCCCAGCTTGGTCTTGATCGAGAACGGGCTCACCCCGCCCCAGGGGTTGTCCCCGGGGTTTCTCCGTGCGGCCGGCCCGCCGCTCATGGCGTCGGGGTCTCCAGGGCGTAACCCACGCCGTGCACCGTGCGGATCCGCTCGGCGCCGATCTTCCGGCGCAGGGCCTTGATGTGGCTGTCGACCGTGCGGGTGCCGGAGGCGTCCGCCCAGTCCCAGACCTCGGCAAGCAGCTGCTCACGGGAGAGCACCGCGCGCGGGGTGTTGGCCAGGCACACCAGCAGATCGAACTCGGTGGGCGTGAGGTGGACGTCCTCGCTGCGCACCCGGACCCGGCGCTGTGCGTGGTCGATCTCCAGCTCGCCGAGGCGCAGGATGCCGGAGCGGGGGGTGGCCGCCGCGATGGCGGCCCGCTCCACGCGGCGCAGCAGGACGTGCACGCGCGCCGCCAGCTCCCGCATGGAGAACGGCTTGGTCATGTAGTCGTCGGCGCCGACGCCCAGGCCGACCAGCATGTCGGTCTCGTCGTCGCGCGCGGTGAGCATCATCACCGGCACCGGGCGGGCGGCCTGCACGCGTCGGCAGACCTCCAAGCCGTCGAAGCCGGGCAGCATGATGTCGAGAATCAGCAGGTCGGGCTGCCACGCCTCGGCCGTGTCGACCGCGGCCGGGCCGTCGCCCGCCGTTTGCACGAGGAATCCCTCGGCTCGCAGGCGGGTCGCGATGGCGTCCACGATCGTCGCGTCGTCCTCGACCACCAGGACCCGGCGCTGTGCGCCCGGAGTAGCCGTCGCCGAACCGTTGTGGGAGGTCTGTGTCTGCTCCATCGCCCGCCCCTGGGGTGTGCTTTCCGGAATCAGTGGGGTGATTCCTTCTGACTGGCTATGCCTGCGCATGGTTGCGATTGACGCTTGAATGATCGGCGTCAGGGGAGCAGCGTACGGGGAGTCAGTACGCCTTTGCTATCCAGGGCTGATGGCGAGGTGTACGACGTCCGGAACGCCCCGGGCAACCGGGATCTCTTCGGTACGCACCTGTTGGAACCCGGCATTCCGCAAGGTTTCTTCGAATTCCGGCGAGGGCTGGGCGGACCATACGGCCAGAACCCCGCCGGGTCTCAACACCCTTGCACAGCTTGCCAGTCCGGCATCCCGGTAGAGATTTCCGTTGCCCTCGGTGACCGTCCAGCCGGGTCCGTTGTCGATGTCGAGGCACAGGGCGTCGTACGTGTCGGATGTCTCATTGACGTGTGCGACGAGATCGGCCTCGACGATCTGCGTGCGGGGGTCCGCCAGGGCCCGGGCGGACAGCGCGGAGAGCGGGCCGTCGCGGTGCCATTCGACGATCGCGTGCTCGCGTTCCACCACCGTGATCCGTCCCCAGCGCGGCTCCGCCGCTGCGTGCGCGAGGGAGAAGCCGACGCCGAGTCCGCCGATCAGGACGTCGGGGTGGTCCCGGCCGGCCAGGGCGTCCAGTGCCGCGTCGACCAGCCGCCGCTCCGAGCGGCCGTCGGAGGTGTCCATCAGGAAACAGCCGTTGGCGATGATCTCCAGCCGGTCGCCGTGCCGCCGCAGCACCACCTCACCGTGGGGGCCCTCGCGACGGTCCAGGACATCGGGAATGTCGTACGAGGCAGGCATACGGGCATCCTGACAGGGGTGGAGGGGGAGGCGCCTCGCATTTCGCCGGGCCTCCGGGGGATGCGGGGGACGCGGGGCGGGGCTTTCGGGTTGCTGTGAATCGGCTCTCGCGTGGCGAGGGTCACAGACAGCGGAGTGTCCGGAGCGAAGGCTGGGACGTGACGGAAGGAGTGCCCGTGGTGGAACGCGCCGCGCCGCCCCCCGAGACGGCCGCACCGACGCCGACGGGAGCGCCCGAGGCCCACGTGCCGGGGCTGCTGGACGGGGTGCCGCGGCAGCGGGGACCGGGCGAGCGGGGGGTCGCGGGAGTACGGCAGCCCGGTCCCACGGCGGGGCCCCGGCGGCGACTGCGCCCCTGGCGGCTGCTGCCCACCCCCACCGGCACGCCGTTCACCTTCGGATACGCGCTCCTCCTCTGCCTCACCTCGCTGATCTCCGCGCACGCGGATCCGGCTCTCGTGCACGCCCTCCTCCAGGGCTCCAGCACGGATGTGACGCACCTGGTGCGCACGCCGGAGCTGGTGCTGGTCGGCAGCGCGCTGTGGGTCGCGGGCGGGGTGACCTCGCCCTTCGCCATCGCCTTCGTGCTGGTGCTGACCGCGCTGGAACGGCGGATCGGGGGCGTGCGCACAGCCGGCGTCTTCCTGCTCGGGCATGTCCTCGCCACCTTCGCGACCGAGGTCCCGGTGGGCCTCGCGGTCCTGGCCGGGCACCTCCCCGACAGTTCCCTGCACCGCCTCGACTACGGCGTCAGCTTCGGCGTCGCCGCCGGTATCGGCGCCCTGGCCGGTCTCTTGCCGCTGTGGCAGCGTCTGCCGCTGCTGGCCGGGTTCGGCTGGATGCTGCTCCAGGACCTGCTCGCCTTCGCCGATCCCATGACGAACTGGGGACACCTCATCGCCCTGGGCATCGGGATCGCGACCTGGCCGATGGTCCGGCGGTGGTACGCGACCCGCCTCGGAGTGGCCGGGGCCTGACCGGGCCGCCCTTCAGGTCCTGGGGGCCTGACCGCGCGGCCCTTCAGGTCCGGGCGGAGGCCGGCGGGTCGTGCCTGGCGCTGGTCAGCGGGGCCACCATCTCCCAGCCCAACGCCTCGTAGAGCCCTCGGCCCGCGGGGGTGCCGGCCAGGACTCCGGTCCGCGCCCCCTGCCGGACGGCGGCGTTCTGCAACGTCCGCACGACGAGGCTGCCCAGACCCTTGCGGCGGTGCTCGGGGGCCGTCTCGATCCGGTCGACGACGGCGGTCTCGCCCGTCGGGGTGACCTGTCCGCGGGCCGCCAGGGATCCGTCCGGCGCGGCCACCATCAGATGGGTCACTCCACCGCGCGACCATTCGCGCAGCCGGAAGCCCTCGGGGACGGCCGGAGCGCCGTCTGCCTTCAGGGGGACCGTCATCAGGCAGCCGGGCTCGGGGTCGATCCACCAGTTGCCGTCCAGCCAGCCGGAGACCACCGAGGGATCCCGGAAGGCCTTCAGCCACACACCCTGGCCGGTCACCCCGTCGGCCACCTTGCGGACGGTCGTCTCGTCGAGGTCCTCGCCCGTCGCGCCGAACACGTGCCGTGTGACGTGCCCGTACAGGCCCATGTCGATCGTCCAGCCCCACGGCTCGGTCGTGGGCGGGGCGGCCCCGCGCGACACGACCCACCCGTCCACCCATGCCTGCACGGTGCCGTCCACGCCATCCCCCTGTAATGAGTGAGATACCTGATCGTCTATTACCTCACCTGAGCTTACGCGCCCTCCGGGTCCCGGTGTCATCGGTGATCGCTGACAGCGAACAGCCCATGGGGAACATCCGGGCGCGCCCAAGCATTGAGTCGGCATAACTCAACTTGACTGCCGAAGGGGAGATCATGGCTTCGACGTCCACACCGCTCACCCTGCCCGTGCTGCCGCTCGACGGCGAGGTCGTGCTGCCCGGCATGGTGGTCCCGCTGGACCTGAGCGATTCCGAGGTCCGTGCCGCGGTGGAGGCCGCTCAGGCCGCTGCCCGCACAACACCCGGAAAGCCCCGGGTACTCCTGGTGCCACGCATCGACGGGACCTACGCGAACACCGGTGTCCTCGGCACCGTCGAGCAGGTCGGCCGGCTGGCCGACGGTGACCCGGGCGCCCTGATCCGCGGCCGGAGCCGGGTGCGCATCGGCGCGGGGACCACCGGTCCCGGTGCCGCCCTCTGGGTCGAGGGGGCCCGCGTCGACGAGACCGTGCCGGAGCCGCTGCCCGGCCATCTCGCCGAACTGGTCAAGGAGTACAAGGCCCTCGCCACCGCCTGGCTGCGCAAGCGCGGTGCCTGGCAGGTCGTCGACCGGGTCCAGGCCATCGACGACGTCTCGGCGCTCGCCGACAACTCCGGATACTCGCCGTTCCTGACCACCGACCAGAAGGTCGAACTGCTGGAGACCGCCGACCCGGTGGCCCGGCTGAAGCTCGCCACCCGGCAGTTGCGCGACCACCTCGCCGAGCAGGACGTGGCCGAGTCGATCGCCAAGGACGTCCAGGAGGGTGTCGACAAGCAGCAGCGCGAGTTCCTGCTGCGCCGTCAGCTGGACGCCGTGCGCAAGGAGCTGCGCGAGCTGGGCGGCGAGCAGGAGGGCGAGGAGTCCGACGACTACCGCACCCGCGTGGAGGCCGCCGATCTGCCCGAGAAGGTGCGCGAGGCCGCGCTCAAGGAGGTCGACAAGCTGGAGCGGTCCTCCGACCAGTCGCCCGAGGGCTCCTGGATCCGCACCTGGCTCGACACGGTCCTGGAGATGCCGTGGAACGAGCGCACCGAGGACGCCTACGACATCCAGGGCGCCCAGGCCGTCCTCGACGCCGAGCACGCCGGCCTGGAGGACGTGAAGGAGCGGATCACCGAGTACCTGGCGGTGCGCAAGCGGCGTACCGACCGGGGACTGGGCGTGGTCGGCGGGCGGCGCGGCGGTGCCGTGCTCGCGCTCGTCGGGCCGCCCGGCGTCGGCAAGACCAGCCTGGGCGAGTCCGTCGCCCACGCCATGGGCCGCAAGTTCGTCCGCGTCGCACTCGGCGGCGTCCGCGACGAGGCCGAGATCCGCGGCCACCGGCGCACCTACGTCGGTGCCCTGCCGGGCCGGATCGTCCGGGCCGTCAAGGAGGCCGGCTCGATGAACCCGGTCGTGCTCCTCGACGAGATCGACAAGGTGGGCTCGGACTTCCGGGGCGACCCGGCCGCCGCCCTCCTCGAGGTGCTCGACCCGGCGCAGAACCACACCTTCCGGGACCACTACCTGGAGGTCGAACTGGACCTGTCCGACGTCGTCTTCCTCGCGACCGCCAACGTCCTGGAGGCGATCCCGGAGGCCCTGGCCGACCGGATGGAGATCGTCCGCCTGGACGGCTACACCGAGGACGAGAAGGTCGTCATCGCCCGCGACCACCTGCTCCCGCGCCAGCTGGAGCGGGCCGGGCTCGGCGCGGACGAGGTGACCATCGACGAGGGCGCGCTGCGCAAGCTCGCCGGGGAGTACACCCGCGAGGCGGGCGTTCGCACCCTGGAGCGGTCCGTCGCACGACTGCTGCGCAAGGTCGCCGCCCAGCACGAACTGGGTCAGCGGAAGCTGCCGTTCACCGTCCGGGACGAGGACCTGCGCGACCTGATCGGCCGGCCGCACCACGTGCCCGAGTCCGCTCAGGACCCGGCCGAGCGGCGGACGTCCGTCCCCGGCGTGGCGACCGGGCTCGCGGTGACCGGAGCGGGCGGTGACGTCCTGTACGTCGAGGCGTCCCTGGCCGACCCGGAGACGGGCGCGGCCGGACTGACCCTGACCGGTCAGCTGGGCGACGTGATGAAGGAGTCCGCGCAGATCGCGCTGAGCTTCCTGCGCTCCCACGGCGCCGAGCTGGAACTGCCGGTGGGCGATCTGAAGGACCGGGGCGTGCACATCCACTTCCCGGCGGGCGCGGTCCCCAAGGACGGCCCGAGCGCCGGCATCACGATGACGACGGCCCTCGCGTCCCTGCTGTCCGGCCGGCTGGTCCGCACGGACGTGGCGATGACCGGCGAGGTCTCGCTGACCGGGCGGGTCCTGCCGATCGGCGGTGTGAAGCAGAAGCTGCTCGCGGCGCACCGGGCCGGTGTCACCACGGTGATCATCCCCAAGCGCAACGAGCCCGACCTGGACGACGTCCCGGCGGAGGTGCTGGACAAGCTCGACGTCCACGCCGTCACCGACGTACGCCAGGTCCTGGAGCTGGCGCTCTCGCCCGCCACCGCGGGCGTGACGCCGGAGGTTCCGGTGGCCGCGTGACGGAGGTCATCGGTTGAGAGAAGGCCCGGGTCCCCTTGCGGGAGGCCCGGGCCTTCACCGTGTGGTGGCCCTGTGGACACGGACGCCCTGACCTGCGGAATACTTGCCGAACTGCGGTGATGGCGGCAGGTGGCGGAAAATTCAGGTACCGGCGTTCTCACGACCGGCGACGACCGAGGCAGGGGCTGACGTGCACGAGGGCGGCAACCACGACGGACACCGCGACGCCGGTGTGGCCGCGAGCGGTGTGGATCAGCCCGCCTTCCTGGCGCTGGAGCGCGAGCTGACCGTGCTGCTGCGGCGCGCCCGGGCCAGCCAGGGCGAGATGGCCCGCGAGGTCCACCCCGACCTGGAGTCGTCCGCCTACGGCCTGCTCGTGCGGCTGGACGAGTACGGGAAGCAGCGGGCCACCGAGCTGGCCGCCTACATCGGGGTCGGCAAGGCGACGATGTCCCGCCAGCTGCGCGCCCTGGAGGAACTCGGGCTGGTCGCGCGCGAGCCCGACCCCGCCGACGGACGTGCCTGGCTCGTCGCCCTCACTCAGGAGGGCCACGACCGCGTCCGCCGGGTCCGGGAGGCCCGCCGCGCCCGCTACGCCGGACGCCTGGCCGACTGGGACTCCCGTGAGGTCACGGAACTTGCCCGGCTGCTGCACCAGCTCAACCGGGGCATGGAGAAGTAAGCCGGGGCAGCCGCTCAGAACTCGACGTAGACGGCCGTCGCGTCGTCGTGCCGCTTGCTCCGGCCCAGGAACGCCGTGGCGGCGTCCGACCGCTCCAGCGTCCGGACGCGGTCCACCAGCGCCTGGGGCCCCTCCTTGCGGATCAGGCGGAAGCAGTCCGTCCAGTCGCCCTCCTCGAACCGCTCGACCCAGCGCGTCGCGCCGTCCGTGAGCGCGGCCAGGGCACGGACCTCGCCACGGGGCACGGTTCCGGTCACCGCCCGGGCCGCCACCGAGGGGTCGGCGGCCGCCGTGAAGAAGCCGCCCTCCAGGTTGCGGAACGTGGAGTCCACCAGCGCGTCCGTGGCGAGCGCCGAGCGGGGGAGCAGGGCCAGCCGGTCGTCGAGGAGGGGTGTCACCACGCCGTCCGGCGACTCCAGGAGCAGGGCCGAGTCGGACAGGACCAGATACTCGACCCTGTCCGGATTCCAGCGGGCGACGATCACCGTGGCCTGAGGAGTTCGAGGGTGAGAAAGGTCACAGGTTGCGGCGTGTGCCTCGGAGGTACGCGCGATGGCGCGGGACAAGGCGTCGACCAGGGGGGCATCCGGGAGTGAAACGGTCAGTTCGGTCAGTGCCCCACCGAGGCGTGCGGTGAACCAGGGAACGGAATGCAGACAGCCCGTCCCGGTCCTCGGTGGCGTGACCCCGTCCAGGACGACGACCGAACCGCCCTGTCCCGAGGCCGGTAGCCCGACACCGGCGAAGTCCTCGTTGGGGCGGTCGGCGTCTCCCGGCTCCGAGGCGAGTTCAGTGCGCATCCAGCCAGTCTGCACGAGCCCTTCACAACGCCCGCAGGAGACCGGCAATGGTTGCCGGACCGGCGCAGTCACGCAGGTCAGACGCCAGGTTTGGGATGGAATGATTTGTTCCGGGAAGGCGTGGTGGCGAATACTGCCACCGGCCGTCGCCGTCGTCCAACCGGCGTGCCGCGCAAGGTCGCTGCATGGGCCTGCGGAACTTGCCCCTCAACTCCCGTCCGGGGTTCACTCCTTCGGGTGGCGGGTCAGGTGATGCGCGTGCGCTGCCCACCGGCGCTGGGAGGGTCGGGAAGTGTACCGGGAGTACGCGCCAGTTGACGGAGCGTCATCCGGGCCCATGGGTTCACGAGTTCAGGAATGCGAGCACCGGTGCAGAAGACGCGGCCTCGTCGCACAGGCAAGCAGGAAGCCCCCGTTCAGGGCGCTGAGCCGACGCCCCCCACCGGCACGGGCCGCCCCACTCACGTACGCAACCGGCTGATCGTGGCCGTGGCCGTGGTCGCGGCGGCCATCGCCGGTGCCGGCACCCCGTCCGTCCTGGCCGCCTCCGGGCAGCTCCACGACTCCCAGGAACTGGTGACGCTCGCGGAGCAGACGCAGGACGCGCTCGCCCTCGCGCACTCCCTCGCCGACGAGCGGGACGACGTCACCTCCTACATCGCGGCCGGGCGCCCCAAGTCCAAGGCGCCCTCCGAGCAGCGCAGCGCCCGGGTGGACCGGCAGGTCGAGGAGCTGCGCTCCGACACCGACACACCCGCCTCGCTCCGCTCGGACCTCGACGGCATAGCGGCCGTGCGCAGGGCGGCGCTCACCGGCAAGAGCAGCGCCCTCGAAGCGCACCAGGCGTACTCCCGCGCCATCACCGAGCTCCACGACCTGGCCGAGCAGCTGGCGCAGCGGACCCCGCCGCGCGCGGGTGCCGGCGGTTACGCGCTGGCCGAGCTGGACTCCGCCGTCCAGCAGGCCGCAGCGGCCCGCGGGCTGCTGCTCGCCGCGCTGAGCGTGCCGCGCGGCACCGAGACGGTCATCGACCCCGTCACCGGCCTGCCGACCGAGACCTCCACCTCCTCGGACGCCGACGCCCGGCAGCGTGACGCCCTCAGCGCCGCAGCCCAGCAGGCCCGGCTGCGCTCCGACGCGGCCCTGGCCGACTTCCGCGGCACCGCGCCCAAGCCGGCCCGCGCCTCCTTCGACTCCACGGTCACCGGCACCGAGGTCAACTCCGCCGACAAGTACCTCGCCACCCTGACCGACCAGCCGACGCTCTCCCGCACCGACCTCGCCACCAGCTCCAAAAAGCTGGACGCGGCCCTGTCCGCCCGCGTCGACCTGATGCGCGGCGTGGAGTCGGCCCTCTACGACCGCCGCACCAAGGACCTCGAGGCGCTGCGTGACGACGACGTCACCGCGCTGGAGATCCGCATCGCCGTGCTCGGCGCCCTGATGCTGCTCGCCGTCGGCGTCGCCACGGGCATGGCCCGCAGCCTCACCCGCCCGCTCGCGGTGCTGCGCCTGGGCTCCAAGCGCCTCGCCGAGGCCGAGGACCCGGCGGCCGAGGAGCCGGTGAAGTTCACCGGCCGCAACGACGAGTTCGCCCAGGCCGTCCGCTCCGTCAACGCCCTGCACGCGCACGCGGCCGCCCTCGCCGAGCGGATCACCACGCTGGAGTCCGACCGCAAGCACCTCGTCGGGCAGCGCCAGAAGATGGCCGACGCGCGTGAGGAACTGCGCGGCGAACTCGCCGAGTCCGCCGCCCAGCTGGAGCGGCTGCGCACGGCCATCGGCGGGACGTTCGTCAACCTCGCCCTGCGCACCCTCGGTCTGGTCGAGCGGCAACTGGGCGTCATCGAGAACCTGGAGGAGCGCGAGCAGGACCCGGACCGGCTCGCCACGCTGTTCAAGCTCGACCACTTCGCCACGGTCATGCGCCGGCACAGCGAGAACCTGCTGGTCCTGGCCGGCACCGAGCACGTCCAGCACGCCGCCGGGCCCGTGCCGCTGGTGGACGTCGTCCGGGCCGCGGTCAGCGAGATCGAGCGCTACGAGCGGGTCCGGATCGCCGCGCTGCCGCCGCACGCGCACATCGCCGGGTTCGCCGCGGACGACCTCTCCCATCTGCTGGCCGAACTCATGGAGAACGCCACCTCGTTCTCGCCGCCCGACCTGCCCGTCGAGATCTCCGGCTGGCTGCTGGAGAACGGCGAGGTCATGCTGTCCGTCCAGGACGAGGGCATCGGCATGACCGAGGAGAGGCTGGAGCGCCTCAACTCCCGCCTCGCCGACTTCGACCCCGAGGCGCCCTACGACCAGGAGGGCGAGGACGGTCTCGGCCTCGGCCTGTACGTCGTGGCCCGGCTCGCCCACCGCCACGGCGTGCGCGTCCAGTTGCGCGAGCAGAAGCAGGGCGGTGTCGCGGCGGTCGTCGTCCTGCCCCGCACACTCCTCGCCGCCGCCCCGGCCGTGGCCGTACCGACCTCCGGCCCCCTCACCGGTACGGCCCACTCCTACTCCTTCCCGGGCGCCGACGCCGAGGCCAACTCCAACGTCCTGCACGGCCGTGCCTCCGGCGACGACCCGTTGGTGGCCCTGGCGGAGAAGGCGGTACGCCAGGACGAAGCCGCGGACACCACGACGCCCACCCATCAACCGGAACCGACCGGGGAGCCGGAACCGGCGGATGCGTCCGAGGCGCCCAGGGCGCTGGAGGTGCCGGAGTCGCCGGAGGCGGCAGACCTGGCGACATCCGCCGAGTCGGAGGCGCCCGCCGAGTCGGAGGCGCCCGGTGAGGCGACCGCACACGCCGAGTCGGGAGCACACGCCGAACCGGTGACGCCGGACGCCCCCGTGGCGCCCGCCGATCAGGCCGCCCACGCCTCCCCGGCGGGGATCGGCGATCCGGCCGCCCACGTCGACCCCGCGGCGTCCAACGACCCGGCGGTGCCCAGCGACCCGGCGGCGCCCGGCGAACTTGCGGCAGACCCCGAGTCGAGGCCGCATGCCGACCCGGACGAGACCGCCGCAGCCGTGGAATCCCCCGCGGAGACCACGATGGAGCTGCTGATCCCGGCACAGGCGGGTGAGTCGGACCCGGCGGGGCACGGACCCGCGGTCGACGGCGCCGAGACCGACCCGCACGAGCGGCACACGCCCGACGCCGCCTACCGTACGGGCGAGACCGGCCCGCACGGGCGGCCCGGGCCCGAAGGCGAGGCCCCCACGGGCGGCGTGGACCGGGACGAGAGCCCGGAGCACGAGCGCGCGCCCGACGAGGAGGAGGACCGCGTCACCGACAAGGGCCTCCCCAAGCGCACTCCGAAGATCACCGCTCAGACCACCGCCCCGCGCCAGCGCAGCGGCTCCGTCGACGCCGAAGCCCTGCGCCGCCGTCTCGGCGGCTTCCGCCAGGGCGCCCAGGCGGGGTACCGCGACGTGGAGGCGGAGATCGCCGAGAGGACGGCCTCGCACCAGCGGCCGGCCACCGGCGCAGCACGACCAGCTGGATCCGAAGAATCCACGGGGGGCACAGTCGAGGAGGCAAGCAGTTGACCGCTCCCAGTACCTTCGGACTGATCGGACTGAGCAGTGAGGCCCGCAACCTGCACTGGCTGCTGACCAACCTCGTCGAGGAGGTGCCCGGCATCCTCTCGGTCGCGGTCGTCTCGTCCGACGGACTGCTCCTGCTCTCCTCCGACGACCACCGCAACAGGGAGGCGAGGGAAGCCCTGCAGGCCCGCGGCACCCGCCGCACCGGCCCGCGCGGCTCCGCCGCCGACCTGGCCACCATCGTCTCCGGCATCGGCAGCCTCACCATCGGCGCCGCCCGGCTGATGGACTTCGGCGGCGTCCGGCACACGATGATCGCGATGGACGAGGGCAGCCTCTTCGTGATGTCGATCAGCGACGGATCGCTGCTCGGCGTCCACGGCTCCGCGGACTGCGACATGAGCGTGGTGGCGTACCACATGGCCCTGTTCGTCGGCCGCGCCGGTCACGTCCTGACCCCGGAACTCCGCAGCGAGCTCCGGAAGTCCCTGGAGGATTCCCAGACGACGGGGAGTGCCCGATGAGCAGTACGCCGAAGCAGCACCTCCCGGTCCGCGGCGGTGACCGCAAACCCTCCCGGGTCCGCCCCTACTCGCTCACCGGCGGCCGCACCCGGTTCGGCCACGTCCTCCTCGTGGAGACGTTCGTGGCGAGTACGGCCGCGCTGGACGCCCCGGAGGAGCGCAGGGAACTGACGAACGGCCACCTCTCCACCCGCGTCATGCCGGAGCTGCGGGCCATCGTCGAACTGTGCCGCCGGATGCGTACGGTGGCCGAGATCGCCGCGCTGCTGAAGATGCCGCTCGGCGTGGTCCGCGTGCTCCTGAGCGACCTCGCGGACCAGGGAAAGATCCGTGTGTACGGAACGGGCACCGGCCATGGCACGGGCCGCCCGGACCGGGCTCTGCTGGAAAGGGTGCTGAGTGGACTCCGTCGTCTCTGACGCCGCTCACGGCGTCGCTGGTTCCTCCCCGTTCGGACGGCCGGACGACAGCATGCACGCCTGGGAGACGGACCGCACCCGTGCCCCCATAGCCACGAAGATCGTGGTGGCGGGCGGCTTCGGCGTGGGCAAGACCACGCTGGTCACCGCCGTCTCGGAGATCACGCCCCTGCAGACCGAGGCGCTGATGACCGAGGCGAGCGAGGCGACCGACGACCTCACCGCCACGCCGGGCAAGTCCACCACCACCGTGGCCATGGACTTCGGGCGCATCACGCTCGACGACGACCTGGTGCTCTACCTGTTCGGCACGCCGGGCCAGCAGCGGTTCTGGTTCATGTGGGACGACATCGTGCGCGGCGCGATCGGCGCGGTCGTGCTGGCCGACACCCGCCGCCTGAAGGACTGCTTCCCGGTCCTGGACTACTTCGAGAGCTCCGGGCTGCCGTACGTGGTCGCGGTCAACCACTTCGACGGCAGCGAGCTGTTCGAGCCGGAGGACGTGCGGGAGGCCCTGACCATCCCGCGACACATACCTGTCATGATCATGGACGCGCGTCGCCGGATCTCCGTGATCGAGACCCTCCTGGCCCTCGTGGGCCACGCGCTCGACGAAACCCCCGAGTAGAGGACAGCCCCGCATGCGGAAGATACTCGTCGTCGGAGCCGGTCAGTCCGGGCTCCAGATCGCCCTCGGCCTCCAGTCACAGGGGTACGAGGTCACCCTGATGTCCAACCGGACGGCGGACGAGATCCGCACCGGCCGGGTCATGTCGACGCAGTGCATGTTCCACACCGCCCTGCAGCACGAGCGCGATCTCCAGCTGAACTTCTGGGAGTCCCAGGCCCCGAAGATCGAAGGACTCGGCGTCTCGGTCGCCGCCCCCGGCTCCTGGGCCGAAGGCCCCTCCGCCCGCGCCATCGACTGGCTGGGCAGGCTCGACGGCTACGCCCAGTCCGTCGACCAGCGCGTGAAGATGGCAGGCTGGATGGAGACGTTCGCCCAGCGCGGCGGCCAGCTCGTCATCCACGGCGCGGCCGTCGGCGACCTGGACTACTTCTCCCGCACCTACGACCTGGTGCTCGTCGCCGCCGGCAAGGGCGAACTGGTCCAGATGTTCGGCCGCGACGCGGAGCGCTCCCCGTACACCGAGCCGCAGCGCGCGCTGGCCGTGTCGTACGTCCACGGCCTCGGCCCGCGCCCCGAGCACCCGGACACCGAAGCGGTCCGCTGCAACCTCGTGCCGGGCGTCGGCGAACTGTTCGTCATGCCGACCCTGACCACCTCCGGCCGCGCCGACATCCTGTTCTGGGAGGGCATACCCGGCGGCCCGCTCGACGCCTTCAACGGCGTCAAGGACCCCGCGGAGCACCTCTCCCTGACCCTGGAACTCATGGAGCGGTACGTCCCCTGGGAGTACGCGCGGGCCACCAAGGTCGAACTGACCGACGCCGGCGGCACCCTGGCCGGGCGCTACGCCCCCACCGTCCGCAACCCGATCGGCCGTCTCCCCGGCGGCGGACTCGTGCTCGGCGTGGCGGACGTCGTCGTGGCCAACGACCCCATCACCGGACAGGGCTCCAACTCGGCGTCCAAGTGCGCGGCCGCCTACCTCTCCTCGATCACCGAGCACGGCGACAAGCCGTTCGACGAGGAGTGGATGCGCGCCACCTTCGACCGCTACTGGAACACCGCCCAGCACGTCACCAAGTGGACCAACGCGATGCTCGCGCCGCCGCCGGAGCACATCCTGAATCTCATCGGCGCCGCCGGTGAGCTCCAGCCGGTCGCCGACCGCTTCGCCAATGGCTTCGACAATCCGGCCGACTTCGAGAACTTCTTCTACGACCCGGACAAGACGCAGGCCTACCTGGCCGAGGTGTCCGGCGCGGGCGCCGCGTCACCGTCGTAACCCTCGTCGGACCCGTCCGTGGCACCCTCGGGGAGCTCCGGCGGCTCGTAGCGCCGCAGGGGCTCCCCGCCCGGGTCCGGTCGTACGGCACCCAGGACCGGGTTGGCCGCGATCGGTGACGCCTTCACCTTCGCGCCCGGACGGGGTGCGTGGACGACCATGCCGTCGCCGAGGTACAGCGCCACGTGCGTGGCCTTCGGGAAGTACACGACCAGGTCGCCGGGGCGCAGTTCGTGCAGCGGGATCCGCTCCAGCTGCTTCCACTGCTCCTGGCTGGTCCGGGGGACGGGCGTCCCGGCCTCGGCCCACGCCTGCGAGGTCAGCCCCGAGCAGTCGTACGTCCGCGGGCCCTCCGCGCCCCACTCGTACGGCTTGCCGAGCTGCCGCACGGCGTAGCGCACGGCCCGGTGGCCTTCGGCGGACGGGGTGCGGACGGTGTCGCCGATCCCGCGGCTGTCGCTGTTCTTGCCGTTCTCGCTGCTGTCGCCGCTGCCACCGCCGTCTTCGTCGTCTTCGTCGTCCTCGTCGTCCGGGCCGTCTTCGCTGCCGAGCGCGCCCGACGCGATGAACTCCGACTGCGCCTTCGCGATGCCCTTCCGCTCCAGCTCGGCAAGCTCGGTGAGCTGGTCGCGGCTGAGGGAGGCGAGCAGTTCCTCGACGTCGTGGAGGCGGGTGCGGACCTCGTCCCGTTCCTTCTTGCGCCGCTCGGTGAGGGCGAGCTGCCGGTCGAGGGCGGTGCGGGCCTTGCGGGCCAGTTCGTCGGCCTTGTGCTCGTCGCCGGACAGCCGGGTGATGGTGCCGGCCCGTTCCCGCGCGAGCCGGCCGATCACATGGCCCTGCTCGATCGCGTGCTGCGGATCGCGGGCCAGGAGCAGGCGGACGTAGGGGGAGAGGTCGGTGCTGCTCTGGTACTGCTGCCGGGCCAGCCGGCCGGCCGCGCCCCGGCTGTCGTGCAGGGAGAGCCGGGCGCGTGCGAGGGCGCGGTCCAGACGGTCGGTCTCGGCGCGCTGCTTCTTCAGCTTCTCCTCGGTGGCGTTGTAGGCCTCGGTGGCCTCCTCGGCCTTCCGGTACAGCCCCTGAAGGTCCGTCAGGAGATCCGCCACCTGCGGCTGTTGCGGGTCCGGCTCGGAGACGGCCGCGGCCGGGACGGGTGCCAGGACGGTTCCGGCCGCCGTCGCCGCGACACAGACCAGACGCAGCAGCTTTCCTGACATGCCATCACCTCCGTAACGGGGGCGGCGTGGTGCCGCCGGACACCGTGAGGATCAGGCGAGTGCGTGCGCTGCGCGCGGTGGGTGTGCGCGGTTCGGCGCAACGGGGTCACCCGTCGGCGTCGTCCGGCTTGCCGGGCGGCGTGGCGGCTGGCCTCGACCAGGGCCAGTTGAGCCGGCGGGGCGGGACGCCCTCCGGGGTGTACGCGTACTTCCAGCGGTTGGACAGGCCGACCTTGCCCGGCCCCCGGGGGACGCGACGGTAGACGAGCACGGTGTCCGGTCCGCCGTCGGGGTCCGGGACGGGGATGCGGTACGTCTTGGGCGGGTGGCCGGTGATGCCGAGGAGGACGGGCAGGACCCTGCCGTCCATGGGGCCGCCCTCGAAGGGGGTGTCTTCGCTTCTCACGGGATCAGTGTCCGGGATCCTCGGCGAGCGCCCGGACCAGGGCGTCGGTCTGCGGGTCGCGGCGGGCGGTCACCGTCAGCATCGCCACGAACTGCTCGACGAGCCAGTCGCGGAGTTCCCCGGCGGGGGGCTGCTTGTCCTCGTCGAGCCAGATGAGCGACGACGCCTCCACGGCCGTGATCCACATGCGGATGGTCATGCGCAGGCCGGGACCGGGGCCGGTGACGCCCAGGTGGCTGACGATGTGCTCGGCGGCGACACGGCGTACACCGTCGACGATGGCGGTGGTGCGGGACGTCTCCACGACGCTGCCGCCCTGGAGGAGGGCGCTGAAGCCGGTGTCGTGCTGGTCGACGAACGTGAGGTAGCGGTCGAGGGCGCGGGAGAGGCGGGGCACGAGCGGGCCTTCGCGGGGTTCGTCGAAGCAGTGCTGGAGCTCGTCGGCGGCGGAGCGCAGGGCGGCCTCGTAGAGCTGCTGCTTGCCGCCCGGGAAGTACCGGTACACCAGCGGCCGCGAGACCCCGGCCGCCTCCGCCACGTCGTCGAGGGACACCTCCTCCGGGGCGCGGTGGGCGAAGAGGTCCAGCGCCGAGGCGAGGAGTTGACTACGGCGTTCCTCGACGCTGAGTCGCCGGTAGGCGGGGGTGGGGGCGGCTGGTGTCATGCATCGCAGCTTGACGTGCTCCCCGGCCTAAAGTCCAGGGAGTCCGGCCTGGGTCGTCCGACCCTTCCGGTGGCTTCCTGCTTCACCGCGCTGTGCGGGCGCGTGGGCCCGTCTTACCGGCGCTCCACAGGCGTTTTGCGTCTCCGCCCGTCCGGCGGCGACGATACGGCGTCCTTCGAAGAGGACGTTGCGTGCGGCGTTGTGGTCGCGGTCGTGCACGGTGCCGCACGCGCTGCACGTCCACTTTCGGACGTGCAGCGGCTTGGGGCCGTCCCGGAACCCGCAGGCCGAGCAGACCTGCGAGGACGGAAAAGCGCGGTTCACCTTGGCGAAGGTGCGTCCGTGCTTGACGGCCTTGTACTCCAGCATGCCGACGAACCTCGACCATCCCGCGTCGTGTACGGCCTTGGCGAGCCGGGTGCGGCCGAGGCCGGACACCGATAGGTCTTCCACGTAGACCGCTTGGTTGTCGCGGATGATCTGTGTGGATCCCGGCCAAGGCGCTTGAGCTTCTTCTCCGCCCGGCGCAAGAAGCGCGGGCTGTCGATTCTCCGGCCGTCGGACAGGACCGCGAAAGCGGACAAGCCCAGGTCATACCTGTATCGGCCTCCAGTTCGGGGAGGATG
This sequence comes from Streptomyces sp. NPDC002130, assembly GCF_040296465.1. Taxonomy (NCBI): domain Bacteria; kingdom Bacillati; phylum Actinomycetota; class Actinomycetes; order Kitasatosporales; family Streptomycetaceae; genus Streptomyces; species Streptomyces sp. NPDC002130. Next base: position 9,728 of record NZ_JBEOXI010000034.1, on the reverse strand, counting down.
TCAGGCTCGGTGTCCACGACGAAGCTGAGGAAGTACCGGCCGCAGCTGTCCTTGGTGACCGTCAGGGACGTGGGTGTGCCAGGAAGCGGGCGGGACCACTTGACCTTGAGATCGCCAACCTTTGCCACGTAGACCGCGCCGTCGGCCTGGACGCGGAAAGCGTTGGTGTTGAGGCGGATCGACTGCCGGGCATCCTTCTTCGACTTGTACCGGGGCGGCCCCACCTTCCGGCCTCGCCGCTTGCCGCTCAGACTGTCGAAGAAGTTCCTGTAGGCGGTGTCCAGATCCCGCAGGGACTGCTGCAGGACAACCGCCGACACGTCGGCCAGCCACGCGCGTTCCTCGGTCCGCTTGGCCTGGGTGATGCGCAGCCGGGAGAGCTCAGCCGACGTCACATATGGCATCCCCGCCGCGTGCGCTTCCCTGCGGTCGCGCAGGCAGTCGTTCCACACCACGCGGGCGCACCAGAACGCCTTCGCCAGCGCACGACACTGGGCGGCATCCGGGTAGGCCCGGTAGTTGTAGCGGAGCTGCATATTGATCACCGTAGGGATGCTCGGTGACCGCTCACGGCGAAAGATCACATTCAACCGGAACTGCACACGATCTGAGCAAGCGTGTTCGGGACCTGTGAGGTGAGTCTCTCCATCGCGTCAGGCAGCCGCTCAGTAATCGTCCTGTACGGGCTCGACGGAGTCGGGTGGTCAGGCCAGCAGCCCCGACGACTTCCACAGGCGTCGGCCGACCCCGCGCAGTACGCCGATGTCGTCGAGGAAGTCGGTCAGGCGCTTGGAGCCGTTCTGCATGACCTCGCGGCGGTGGCCGCTCGCGCGGACCTGGGCGAGGGCCTCCCGTTTGTCCAGGCCCACGTTCGTGTAGACGTCGGGGTTCACGAAGGCCACCGAGAAGACGCGGGCGAACTCGCCGGAGGTGATGCGGGTGAACTCCTGGGACCACTTGGGGGCCGTCACCATCTGGCGGCGGAGTTCCTCGCGGGCGTAGCGGACGTGCCGGGCCTCTTCGACCACGTGGATGCGGGTGACGCCGCGGACCAGGGTCTGGACCCGCTCGTCGGGGAACGTCAGCCGCTGCATCCAGTCCAGGACCTCCTCGCCCAGCAGGGTCGCAGTGAAGGAACCCGGCGTGGTCGAGATGGTCTTGAACAGCCGGCCCAGCTGCTGGTGGGCGCGGCTGACCGGGTACCAGGGCGTGTCGCCCTGGGCTATCAGCCGGGCGAACATCTTGGAGTGCCGGCACTCGTCCTCGATCTCGGTGAGTGCGTAGCGGACGTGTGCGCTCGTCGCCGCCTTGTCGTAGATGTGCCGGACCAGCAGCTGCATCAGGATGATCTCGAACCAGATGCCCAGGGAGGCCAGGGCCGCCGCCTCGTGGTGGGAGAGCAGGATCCGCTGCTCCTCACCCATGCGCTTCCACAGCGGGGTGTCGTAGAGCGAGACCAGTTCCGGCGGCCAGAACCACTTGCCCTCCTCGAAGGGCGCGTCCCAGTCCAGTTCCTCGTCCGGGTCGAAGGAGTGCTTGGCGGAGGAGTCGAGCAGCCGCTGGGCCACCTGCTCCCGGTCCTTCAGCAGGCCGAGGGCATCGCGCAGGCCGTCGAGCGCGTCGGCTTCCGTCAGGGTCGTCATGGCTGCCCACCTCGTTGTGCACACGTCACTGATGCACTTATGAGACTGCTTGTCAGCAAGCTCGTCAATCCCCCGCGCGTCACTTGTTTACTCGGCGTCTACTTCGTGACGCGGCGGCGCGGAGGTGCGGGGGCGATCGACCTGGGGCGACGCGCCACCGGCTGGACTCCGTCAGAGCGCGCAGCCCAGCCCCTCCGGCACCTCGCCGATCAGCGGCTGCGCCCCCTGGGGCGGGAACTGCGTCCGCAGCGTGAAGGCGTACGGCGTCGGGCCGTGCGTGCGCAGGTGCAGGACGCGGGACTCCGCCTCGGCGACCGTGGGGCGATGGCCCGCCGGGACCCACCAGAGGGCGACCATGGCCTCCTGCACCCGTTGGAACCACTCGCGTCGGCGTGCGAGCACCTCCCGGTGCCGGCCCTGGTACATGTACGCCGTCAGCGCGTCGGCGTCGCGCCACACCGACATGTTGATGATCAGCCAGGAGTCGCCGAAGACGGGCACGTCCGTGGCGTCGTCGCCGGCCTCGCCCTGCAGGCGCCAGACGAAACCGTCGGCGCGGTCCGCGTCCGCGTTCACCGGGTCGAGGTTGTCGACGAAGTCCTTCAACTGCGGAGAGTCCAGCGGGGCCTTGAGGCGGCCGAGGTTAACCTGGGCGAGTTCGTACGCGGCGGGTTCAGTCATGAACCGAACGGTAGGTCGGGGTCTCCTGGCCCCGGTAGCCCCGTCTCATCAACCGGGCAGCGACTTGAGCACCGCCTTCATCACCGCCCGCGCGATCGGCGCCGCGTCGCCGCCCCCGCTGATGTCGCCGCGCTTCGCCTCCGCGTCCTCCACGACGACCGCGACCGCCACCCTCGGCACCAGGTCACCCTCTCCCTGTGCCCAGGAGATGAACCAGGCGTACGGGATGCCGGAGTTGCCGAGGCCGTGCTGGGCCGTGCCGGTCTTGCCGCCGACCTGGGCGCCGCGGATGGCGGCTTTGCGTCCGCCGCCGTTCTCGACCGCGTCCCGCATCATCGCCCGCAACCGGTCGGCGGTGGCCGGGTACATCGCCTGGCGGATCGGACGCGAACCGGCCGCCGCCAGGGTGCTGCCGCCCGGCCGGGTCGTGCGCTCCACCAGGTAGGGGTCCCGCACCTGGCCGCCGTTCGCCACGGCCGCCGCGACCATCGCCATCTGCAACGGTGTGGCGCGGGTGTTGTACTGGCCGATCGACGACAGGGCGAGCTGAGCCTTGTCGAGGGTGGTGTCGAACGTGGACCGGGCCACCGGGAAGGGGATCCGCAGCCCTCCGTTGTTGAAGCCGAAGGCGTGCGCCGTGGCCGTCATGTCCGTCACGCCCACCTCCACGCCGAGCTTGGCGAACACCGTGTTGCAGGAGAAGGTGAAGGCCTCCCGGACAGAGGCGTCCGCGCAGCCCTTCGACGCGTTCGTCAGGCGCGTGCGCGTTCCGGGCAGCCGGTAGGGGTCGGGGGAGTCGGTCGGCGTATCGAGGTCCGTGACCACACCCGCGTCCAGCGCGGCGGCCGCGGTGACGACCTTGAACGTCGAGCCAGGCGGATAGGTCTGCCGCACCGCCCGGTTGAGCATCGGCTTGTCCTTGTCCGCGGTGAGCCGCCGCCAGGCCCGGGCCGCCGCCGAGCCGTTGCCGGACAGCGGCTGGGGATCGTAGGACGGGGCGGACACCAGGGCCAGGATCCGGCCGGTCGACGGCTCCAGCGCCGCCACCGCGCCCTTGCGGCCCGAGAGTCCCCGGTACGCGGCCTCCTGGGCGGCCGGGTGGAGCGTCGTGACGACGTCCCCGCCCGCGTTGCGCGCACGCGTGAAGTCGTTCCACAGCGGGAACGGCGCGAGCATCGGATCCGCGCCGGACAGTACGCCGTCCTCGGCGCTCTCCAGCAGCGTCGTCCCGTACAGCTGGGAGGCGAAGCCGGTGACCGGCGCGTACATCGGGCCGTCCGTGTAGGTCCGTTCGTAGCGGAGGTGCTCGCGGGTGTCCCGGGAACCGGTGACAGGGCGCCCACCGACCCAGATGTCTCCGCGCGGCTGCTCGTAGCGGGCGATGTCGGGGCGCCGGTTGGCCGGGTTGCGGTCGTACGACGGCGCCTGGACGACCTGGACCCGGGCGGCGTTCACCAGCAGGGCCACCAGCAGCAGCGCACAGAAGTACCCGGCGTGCCGGATGTTCCGGGTCACCGGGTGTCCTGCCCGTCGTAACCGCGCCGGGCGGAGTCGCTCACCCGGACCAGCAGCGCCACGATCGCCCAGTTGGTGACCACCGACGAGCCGCCCTGCGCCAGGAACGGCATTGCCATGCCGGTGAGCGGGATCAGGCCGGTCACGCCGCCCGCGATCACGAACACCTGGAGCGCCACCAGTGAGGCGAGGCCGACCGCGAGCAGCCGGCCGAAGGGCTCGCGCTGCGCGAGGCCCGCGCGAAAGCCGCGCTCCACCAGCAGGCCGTAGAGGAGGAAGACGGCGCAGAGACCGGCGAAGCCGAGCTCCTCGCCCGCGGTGGCCAGGATGAAGTCGGACTTCACGGCGAAGCCGATGAGGAAGGAGTGCCCGAGTCCGAGACCCGTGCCGAGCATGCCGCCCTCCGCGAAGGCGAACAGCGACTGGGCGAGCTGGTTGGCGCCCTCGCCCGCCTCGATGGAGGCGAAGGGGTGCAGCCAGGTCTCGATCCTGCTGTGCACGTGCGGTTCCAGCCGGCCCACGGCGACCGCACCCAGCGCGGCGAGCAGCAGGCCGACCGCGATCCAGCCGGTGCGGCCGGTTGCCACGTAGAGGAGCACCACGAACAGGCCGAAGAACAGCAGCGAGGTGCCGAGGTCGCGTTCCAGGATCAGCACACCCACGCTCACCAGCCAGACGGCGACGATCGGACCGAGCACGCGGCCCGTGGGGAGCTGGAGCTTCCAGACGCGGCGGCCGGTGTAGGCCAGTGCGTTGCGGTTCGCCGCCAGGTACGCGGCGAAGAACACCGCCAGCAGCACCTTCGCGAACTCGCCCGGCTGGATGGAGAACCCGGCGATCCGGATCCAGATGCGGGCCCCGTTCACCGCCGGGAAGAGGATGGGCAGCGTGAGCAGGATCAGGGCCACGACCACGCAGACGTACGTGTAGCGCTGGAGCACCCGGTGGTCCCGCAGCAGCAGGCCGACCAGGATGAACAGCGTCACGCCCAGCGTCGACCACACCAGCTGGGCCGGCGCCGCCCGGTCGCCCGGGGTCTCCAGGTCGAGCCGGTAGATCAGCACCAGGCCCAGCCCGTTCAGCAGCACCCCGATCGGGAGGAGCAGGGGGTCGGCGTACGGGGCCCGCAGACGTACCGTCAGATGGGCCAGCAGCGCCAGTACGCCGAGGCCGGCGCCGTAGCCGGCGGCACCGGGCGGCAGCGTTCCCTGCCGGGCGAGGCCCACGGCGCAGTAGCCGTACACCGACAGCAGCACGGCCAGCACGATGAGGGCGAGCTCGATGCCCCGGCGTCGGGGGAGGCGACGGACGGCGGGGGCGGGCGCGTCCGCCGTCACCACGGTGATTCCGGCCTTGCTCATGTCCGGAATCTACCCAAACCGTGCGTCTTGCGTGTCTTTGGGTGACGAGGTGTCAGCACCAGCGTGGCGCGGGGCCGATGTTGTCGATGTACCGGGCCGCGCCCCAGGCCCAGGTGCCGTCCGTCAGCAGGTACCAGAGCGGGTTGCCCTGCACCTTCTCGCCGCCCGTCTTGCAGAAGATCTTGACGACGTCGCCCCGACGGGCGAACCGGATGATCTGCGAACCTCGGTTCGGAGCGCTGCGCAGCGCCAGCCTGTTCGCCGTGACGACGCCCTCGTAGAGACGCTGGTCGTGATGGCCCTGGTGGTTCCCGTTCCCGCCGCTCGGGTCGTGCCGGCCGTTGCCGCTCCCGTCGTTCGAGTTGTTGTTGCCGTTGCCGCTCCAGCCGTTCGGGTCGTTGTTGCCGTTCCCGTCGCTGGGATCGTGCCGGCCGCTGCTGTTGCCATTGCCGTTGCCGCCGCTCGGGTCCCAGTCGTCGGCGGCGGCAGGTGTGATGGCGGCCGCGGCCGCGAGAAGACCGGCGGCGGCTGCTATGCAGAGGCGGAAGCGCAGGGACATGGGGGATACCTCCATGTGGGGGCGAAGGTGCCGAAGCTGACTAATCGCCACATTAGGAGCGGCCTGCGGGTGCCGCCCCTCACGCTGGGCCATAGGAGGACGCGCTCCGGCCCCTCACTCCGCCGCGAGTCTCAGGGTGGCCACCGCCCCGCCCTCCGGCGCGTTCGCGAACTCCAGCCGCGCCCCCAGCACCTCGGCCTGCCCGCGTGCGATGGTCAGCCCCAGACCGTGCCCCCGTGTACCGCCCTCCGTGCGGAACCGCTGCGGGCCGTGCGCGACCAGGTACTCCGGGAATCCGTCCCCGTGGTCGCGAACGGTCACCACCGGCCCGTCCACGGTCAGCACCACCGGCCCCCGCCCGTGCTTGTGCGCGTTCGCCACGAGATTGCCCAGCACCCGCTCAAGCCGCCGCCGGTCCGTCTCCACGGACACGTCCCGTACGACCCTGACCTCCGTGCCGTTCCCCGCCGCCCGCACCACCCGCTCGGCCAGCGGCCCCACCTGCTCGGTGTCCAGCTCCACCCGCTCCCGGCCGGTGTCCAGCCGGGAGATCTCCAGCAGGTCCTCGGTGAGGGTGCGCAGCGCCGCGACCCGGTCGCGCACCAGCTCGGTCGGACGGCCCGGCGGCAGCAGTTCCGCCGCCGCGTGCAGCCCGGTCAGCGGCGTGCGCAGCTCATGCGCGACGTCCGCCGTGAACCGCTGCTCGGCCAGCAGCTTCCCCTGCAGCGACGCCGCCATGGAGTCCAGCGCGGCGGCGACCGCGGCCACCTCGTCCTGCGGACCGGGCTGCGTGCGCGGACCCGTGCGGGGGTCGTTCACACGCGCGTCCAGGTCGCCCGCGCTGATCCGCCGGGCCACCAGAGCCGTGGTGTGCAGCCGCCGCGTCACCCGGGTCACCGCGAACGCCCCGACCAGCAGCGTCGCCCCGATGGCGAGGCCCGACGACCACACGATCGCCCGGTCCAGGCCCTCGATCGTGCGGGCCTGCTGCGAGTAGTCGATCGCCACGGCCAGCGCCCGCTCGCCGTCGACGGGGCCCGCCGCCCACATCGTGGGGCGTCCCGCCCGGTCGGCGACCATCGTGCCGCGATCCCCGGCCACCGCCAGCTCCCGCAGCTCCCCGGGCAGCTCCGGCGGATCCACCCCGGCGCCGTGCCGCAGGGTGTCCCCTGCCTCGTACCGCTGCGTCGCCTGCGTCAGCCTCTGCAACGCCTGGTCACGGGCCTGACCGACGGTCTGGTTCGTCACCTGCACGTGCACCAGGACGCCGAGCAGGGCCGCGAGCGCGCAGCACATGACCGTGATGAAGGCGGCGGCCTTCGCGGCGAGCGTCCCCGACCACGGGGGGAGCAGCGGCCTCATCCGCCGCTCACCGAGGGGGAGCCGGAGGGCGAGGCGGACAGGGGAGCGGACGGTGAGGCGGACGGAGGAGCGGACGGGGGAGCGGACGGCGAGGCCGATGGGGGACCGGTGCGGGAGGTCGACGGAGCACCGGTGCCGGAGTCCGACGGCTGCCGGGGGTGCTTGCGCGGGCCCGTGCGCAGCATCTCGTCGTGGGTGAGGAGCATGGCCCGCTGATCCCGGTCCCAGGTCCACTGCAGACGGTACTCGTAGCCCGCGACCTCCGACGGTGAGCGGATCACCAGGGAACGCCCGGCCAGCTCGACACCGCTCAGCGCGTCCTCCCACGCCATCACCTGCACCAGCCGGTGCTTGTCGACGGTGTAGACGCGGACCGCGGTCGTCTTGCCGGGCCGCAGCGGGAAACCCAGCGTCAGGTCGTCGCGCCCGTCACCGGTCAGATCCCGGTAGTACGGCCGGAGCACCGGGCACTTTCCGTGCCCCGGGCCCTTCGCGCAGCCGGTCATCGCGCGCCCGGTGTCGCGGTAGGGCGCCCTGGCACCGTCGTAGTCGCCCGGGTTCCCGGCGATCTCGGCCCGGACGATCCCGACCGGATTCACCCGGCGGATGTCGTCGCCGGGCACCTTCACCCCTTTGACCACCTCGGTGTTCACCTCGCCGATCTCGAACGCCGGGCTGGACGCCGGGGTCAGCTCCGGCCAGAGGCGGGCCGGCCCCTGTGCGGTGGGCGTCGACCCCGCGCCCTCCAGCCCGCCGGTGTCCCCGCAGCCCACGGCGGCGGCCAGCAGCAGTGCGACGACGGCGAGGCGGCGGGCGGCCTGCCCGGTGCGGCTGAGGGGCACTGCACTCCTGGCGGTTCATGGGTGAGCACACGGCGGACACACGGTGGACGGATGGTGGACGGACGGCAGGGGTGACCGTCGGCCGCGTACACCTTATTCGCGGGGAAGTCCCATTTGCGCGAGAGGGTGGCCGTGTGCGCGCAGCCGTACGGGCGTCCTGCTACTCGGTGAGTTCCTCCGGCAGCCGGGCCGTGGCCAGCCCGGCCCGCAGGTACTCGACGAACAGGTCGTTGTGCAGCGCCCAGGGCGAGCGGCGGGCCCGGATCAGCCGGATCGCCGCCTCGGCGGACCGGCCCTGGCGCATCAGGGCGTGCGCGACGACGAGGCCGGAGCGGTTGTACCCGTGGTAGCAGCGGACCAGGACCCTGCGGCCCTCGTCCATCGCCTCGCACGCCGCCTCGGCCAGCCGGATCACCCCGGCGAGCTGCGTCCCGTCCAGCGGCCCGTCGGGGATCGGCCACACATGGTGCAGGACGCCCGGATCGGGCCCGTGCCCCGGCAGCCGCAGCAGCGTCTGCACGAGGTCGAACTCGTCCCGTACGACGGCGAACTCCAGGTGCCCCAAGGTCCCCGTGTACTCGTGACCGCCCATCCAGAGCCCGGGGACGACCTCGTTCCACGGACTCTCCGGAGCGGGCACGTCGGGTTTACTGCGGGTACGCAACGGCGCCTCCCCACCATGACCGCCCGAGGGTCCGCGGGCAGGCTCAACTCCTCTCCAAGGTAACCGGGTTCTTGCCCCCGCAGCACCCCGCCTGTTCCCATGGACTGGGGTGATGGTGCATGAACGGACTGCGCGTCATACCGACCTGGCGGCACGGCCGCGAGCGGCTCTACGTCTGCCTCCCGGACGGCAGGAACATCGCCTGGTACGACCGTGAGGCCGCCCGGGTGAACCTGCTCGGCGAGGACCGCGAGGACGACGTCCTGAGGGCCCTCGGGCCCTTCATCACGGGCCCCGTGACAGTGGGGCCGCCGCCGGTGCCGACCCCCGCAGAGCTGGCCCGCCTCGCCCTCCACCCCGACGACGACCTGGCCCCCAACCGCCCCGGCGAAGCCCTCGTCGTCGCCCTCGACCGCGACCCCGGCCCCACGCACCGGCTGCGCCCCGACCCGCGCCGCAGGGACCTGGCGGCCGAGCAGACGGTCGGCGACGCCCTGGACCGTCTCGACGGCGCGGGCTGGCACACCCTGCACTCCGTTCCGCTGCCCGGCGGCGACCGCATCCACCACCTGCTGATCGGCCCCGGCGGCCTCTACGCCGTCCACACCCTCCACGCGCGCAAGCAGCGCGTCCGGATCGCCGACCCCATGATCACCCTGGGCCGCCGCGACCCCCACCCCCTCCTCAACCGCCTGCGCACCGACGCCGACCGCGCCTCCTACGCCCTGACGGCGGAGGTCCGCCCGGTACTCGTCCTGGTGGACCCGGCGGCGCTGTCGATCCCGGCCGCCCCCCGCGACGTCCACGTCCTGACGGCGGCGGAGGTGGAAGGCCTGTCACGACGGGGCGGCGTCCTGAAACCGGCGGACGTGGAGGCCCTGCACGCGATGGCCCGCGACCGGAACACGTGGGCGCGGGTGTGAGGGGGTCGGGGGTCGGCGGGGTGTTCGGGGGCCCGCGGGGCCGGGAGGGGGTCCGGGCGGCGGGGGTGTTCGCGGGTCGCGGCGGGACGGGCGAGGGCTCGGCGGGTGTTCGCGGGTCCGCGGGCCGGTCGGGGGTCCGGGCGGCGGGGGTGTTCGCGGGTCGCGGCGGGACGGATCG
>NZ_JBEOXI010000033.1:0-46289 GCF_040296465.1 Streptomyces sp. NPDC002130 | reverse complement strand
GGCGGCGGGGGTGTTCGCGGGTCGCGGCGGGACGGGCGAGGGCCCGGCGGGTGTTCGCGGGTCCGCGGGGCCGGGAGGGGGTCCGGGCGGCGGGGAGGTTCGCGGGGCGCGGCCGGACGGGCGAGGGCCCGGCGGGGAGGCGCAGGCGGGTTGGTCGGGCAGGGCGGGGCCAGGGGCGAGAATCGGCCGCGCCGCGCCGGGCAGGGGGCGGGGGGCAGAGGCGTACGCGGGTCGGCCGAACCCGGTCGGGGTGCTCTCAACGCCGTGAGCGGCCCGCTGGACCGCTACGGCAGGGTCCCGGCCTCGTCCGCGTCCAGCAGGGGAGCCAGTAGGTCGCCGTAGTCCTGGATCCTCGGGGCGATGTCCACCGCGTGGAAGTCCAGCCGGCCCGGTGTGCGGCACTCCTCGATCTCCTCCCAGGTCACCGGCGCCGAGACGGTCGGTTCCGGGCGGGCTCGGAGGGTGTAGGGGGTGGCCGTGGTCTTGCGGGCGGCGTTCTGGCTCCAGTCGACGAAGACCTTCCCCGGGCGCAGGCTCCTGGTCATCCGGTGGAGCGCGAGCCGCGGCATGGTCTTCTCGGCCTCCACGGCGAGCGCCTTGGCGTACTCGGACACCCGCTCGGAAGACGCCCCGCGCACGGCGGCGAGCAGATGCAGCCCCTTGGAGCCGGAGGTCTTGGCGTAGGCCTCGAAGCCGTCCTCCGCGAGCCGTTCACGCAGCCACAGCGCGACCTCGCAGCACTGGACGATGCTCGCCGGAGCCCCCGGATCGAGGTCGAACACGATCCGGTCCGCCTCGTCGGGCGTATCGACGAGCCACTGATGGGTGTGGAACTCGGTCACGAGGTTCGCCGACCACATCAGGCTCGGCAGATCCTGCACCAGCACCATCCGCGAAGGCCCCTCGACCCGGGGCACCTCGGCGGTGGTGACCCACTCGGGCGTACCCGGCGGCACGTTCTTCGTGAAGAACACCTGTCCGTCCGGCCCGTCCGGATACCGCAGGAAGGACACCGCCCTGTCCCGCAGATGGGGCAGCAGAACCTCGGCGACGGTCGCGTAGTAGTGCAGCACCTCGCCCTTGGTGAAGCCGGTGGCGGGATACAGCACCTTCTCCAGATTGCTGAGAGCGAGCCGTCGCCCCTCCACCTGCGTGATAGGCGCCATACGATAAGAATCCCACGCAAACCATGACGAACACTCCCGAGCGTGACCGGAAGGGTGCTGCACGTGAGATCCATCTGGAACGGCGCCATCTCGTTCGGCCTGGTCAGCATTCCGATCAAGCTGGTGAACGCCACCGAGAGCCACTCGATCTCCTTCCGCCAGATCCACACGGAGGACGGCGGCCGCATCCGGTACCGCAAATTCTGCGAACTGGAGGACCGCGAGGTCACCCAGGGGGAGATCGGCAAGGGTTACGAGGACGCGGACGGCACGATCATCCCGATCACCGAGGAGGACCTGTCGAGCCTGCCCCTCCCGACGGCCAAGACGATCGAGATCGTCGCCTTCGTCCCGGCCGACCGGATCGACCCGCTCCAGATGGACGCCGCGTACTACCTCCAGGCCGGCGGCGCCCCGGCGGCGAAGCCGTACACCCTGCTGCGCGAGGCGCTCAAGCGCAGCAACAAGGTGGCCATCGCGAAGTTCGCCCTGCGGGGACGGGAGCGCCTGGGCATGCTCAGGGTCGTCGGCGAGGCCATCGCCATGCACGGCCTGCTGTGGCCGGACGAGGTCCGCGCCCCCGAGGGCCTGGCCCCGGACTCCCCCGTCTCCGTCCGTGAACAGGAACTGGACCTCGCGGACGCGCTGATGGACACCCTGGGCGAGGTCGACCTGGAGGACCTGCACGACGAGTACCGGGAGGCCGTGGAGGAGGTCATCGCCGCGAAGGCCGCCGGCGAGGCCCCGCCCCAGGCCCCGGAACCGGCCGCGGGCGGCAAGGTCCTGGACCTCATGGCGGCACTGGAGAGCAGCGTCCGCGCGGCCCGCGAGTCCCGCGGCGAGGAGGCCGAGCACGCCGAGGTGAAGTCGCTCCCGCAGCGCAAGACGGCCCGGGCGGCCCCCAAGCAGACCGGCGGCAAGAAGTCGACGTCCACCGCGAAGAAGACGGCGGCCAAGAAGACCACGGCGGCGAAGAAGTCGACGGCCAAGTCGGGCCAGGGCCAGGGGCAGGGCACGACGAAGAAGGCGGCGTCGAAGAGCACCGCGAAGAAGACGACGGCGAAGAAGTCGGCGTCCCGCAAGCGCACGGCCTGACGCGCCGCGCGCGCTCGGTACTGGTCGGCGTCCGCCCGGGTACTCCACGTCCGGGCGAGACCGGAGGGTCGGGGGAAATCCGGAGGGGCGAGGGGCCGGGGAAAACCGGAGGGACGGGGGCCGGGAAAACCGGAGGATCGGGGGCCCGGGGGAAAACCGGAGGGTCGGGGGAGAGAGACCGGAGGCAGCATGCCGCAGTCCACGGACCACCACACCGGCGACGCGCTCGACATCCACTTCATCGGCAACGCGACGGTGCTGCTTTCGTACGGCCCGCTGACCCTGCTCACCGACCCGAACTTCCTGCACCGGGGGCAGTACGCCTACCTCGGCTACGGCCTGCTGAGCCGCCGCCTGACGGAACCGGCTCTGGACGTCCACGACCTGCCCCGCCTCGACGCGGTCGTGCTGTCGCATCTGCACGGCGACCACTGGGACCGCCGAACCCGCAGGCACCTGGACCACACCGTGCCGATCCTGACCACACCGCACGCCGCCCGCCGCCTGAGGGCCGTACACGGATTCCACCGCACGGCGGGGCTGCGCACCTGGAAGGCGCTCACCCTCCAGCGCGACGGCGTCCAGGTCACGGTCACCGCCCTGCCCGGCCGGCACGCGGGCCGCGCGATGCTGCGCAGGCTGCTGCCGCCGGTGATGGGAAGCATGCTGGAGTTCGGCCCCGCCGGGGGAGAGACCCGCATGCGGCTCTACATCTCGGGCGACACGCTCGTGTACGACGGCCTGCAGGAGATCGCCGACCGCTTCCCGGCCGCGGACCTCGCCGTCCTCCACCTGGGAGGCACCCGCCTTCCCGGCGGCTTCGTCGTCACGATGGACGGCACCCAGGGTGCCGAACTCGCCCGTCGCCTCGACCCCCGGCTCGTGCTGCCCGTGCACTACGGGGACTACACGGTGATGCGCTCGCCGCTGTCCGCGTTCGTCGCCGAGGCCGACGCCATCGGCCTCGGCGACCGTATCGTCCACTGCGGCCACGGGGAGCACGCCCGCGTGCCGTGCGGTCCGGGGGCGGTCCCGGAGATCTACTGAGACTGAGGCGGTCCCGGCGGGTCAGGCCACCCGCCTGCCCTCCTGCTGCTCGGACTCGTCCTCCTCCTCGTCCGGCAGATGGACGTCGCCGACGGCGATGTTGACCTCCACGACCTCCAGGCCGGTCATCCGCTCCACCGCGTTGACGACGTTGGTCCGTACGTCCGCGGCGGTGTCGGCGATGGCGGCGCCGTACTCGACGACCACATCGAGATCGACGGCGGCCTGACGCTCGCCCACCTCGACCTTCACCCCCTGGGTGACCCCGCCGCCCCCGCCCGGCACCCGCTGACGTACGGCTCCGAAGGCCCTGGTCATGCCTCCGCCGAGGTTGTGCACCTCGGGGATCTCCCGGGCCGCCATGCCCGCGATCTTCGCGACGACCGTGTCCGCGATGGCGGTGTTCCCGCGGGTGCCGGGAGCACCCTTGCCGCCCTGCGATGTCGCCCCGTCCTGCCTGCCCGCTGTGGTACTGCGCTGAGTGGTCTCCGTCATGACCGTCACCTCGATGATCGGTGAGGGGATGAGCAGCGTCGTTCCTCTCCACGGTAGAACAATGGTGCGTATGGGGCGAAAGTGGGCCATCAGGCTGCTCTGAACCTCACCCTTACCGGGTGAAGCCGTCCTGTCTTGCCGTGGGCACGCTGAGAACGGCATGCGTCACCGGCCGGGGTCACCCCGTGCCGGTCGCGCACGGGATGGAGGACGGAAATGACCGCGCAGACGTACCTGGCCTACGACTTTCCGCTGCTGAGCGCCTTCTGGACCGTGTTCTGGGTCTTCCTGTGGATCATGTGGTTCGTCCTGCTCTTCCGGATCGTCGTCGACGTCTTCCGCGACGACTCCATGAGCGGCTGGGCCAAGGCAGGCTGGCTGGTGTTCGTCTGCGTCCTGCCGTTCCTCGGGGTGTTCATCTACGTGATCGCCCGCGGCAAGAATATGGGCCGCCGCGAAGCCGCCCAGGCACGCGCCCAGCAGGAGGCGTTCGAGAGTTACGTGCGGGAGACCGCGAAGAGCGGCGAGAGCCGGTCCGGCAGCGTCGACGAGCTCGCCAGGCTGTCCGAGATCCGCGCCCGCGGCGACATCACGGACGAGGAGTTCCGCAGGGCGAAGGAACTGGTCCTGGCGGGTGGCCACCCCGCACCCGGCGGCTCGAGCCCGAGGTAGCGGCATGACCGCCGCGCACCCGGGGAGCTCCGGCCCGTCCCTGCGGGAATGGGCCACCGGCGTGACCGTGTTCGCGGCCATCATGCTGATGATGGCCGGCATCCTCGACATCATGCGCGGCATCGCGGAGATCGCCGACGACGACATCTTCGTCACGACACGGAACTACGTCTTCGCGTTCGACCTGACCGCCTGGGGCTGGATCCACCTGGCCCTGGGCGTGCTCGCCTTCGTCGTCAGCTTCGGCCTGTTCGTGGCGGCGACCTGGGCCCGCGTCACCGGCGTCTGCATCGCCGGCCTGGTCATCCTCGCCAACTTCCTCTCCCTGCCGTACTACCCGGCGGGGTCGATCGTGATGATCGCCGCAGCGGGGTTCATCGTCTGGGCGCTGTGCGTGATGAGGAAGGACGACGCGGCTGTCCCGGCCGGGAGTTCGGCGGGCGGGTGAAGCAATGGGATCCAAGCGATACCCTGGCCTACAGAGTGCGCCCGACAGACCAGGCTGCGCCTTGCCACTTCTCTTCGAATTGCTCTCGGTCGATGACGAGAGCTGAGAATTCTGGCTGGCCGGCAACATCCTCGATGGATCCGACCGGGATCTCGCTCAGGCCAATCTCGCCGGATTCATGGAGTGCATCGGCCTTCAGTTTGCGTCCGTCCCTGTACTCCTGCACTTTCCGGACCTCATAACCGTCCTCGCCGATCTCGCTGTAAAACCTGATCGGCTCGGACTTGAAGTCGTGCAGCCAGTCCACCTTCCAGTACTCCATGTGATCAGCTCTCGGCTCCTCGCGCTTCCGCCGACCGTCGCGGCCTCGCCGCTCGCGAGTCGGCCGTACGACCTCCGGCGCTCGGCGCCGTCGACGTGTTCATCCAGGGGCCTCGTCGGGGCTCTGTGCCTGTCTCAGCTCGTCGCATAGCCGATCTCGGCAATGTCCTCTGCGAGATCCGCCAGGACGATTTCCGGGTTCAACGCGCGGACGACTGCTTCGGTCAACGGGCTGGAGGAGAAGACGTGACGCACCGCGTCCAGGTCAACCGGGACCTCGTAGTAGTCCTCGGCCCATCGCTGAAACGCTTCGGGCGAGCGATCCACCAATAGTTGGAAGAGGTATCCGGCGCCGTCCGGGTCCTCCGTTGCCGATTCGGGAAAATCGATCGTCCCCGCTTTCCAGCCGTCGTCGCCCGCCTCTTGCCACACACAGGCGGTGACAAGAGGCATCCCGTCCTCGTCGCAGAACGCAGGCTCCTCGACGTACCTCCGGAAGACCTCAGGAACCTCGTCCAGCACTCCGGGCCATGGTCCGTCCTCTGCATAGGGACTCATGGGCGATTCGTGATCGAAGCCCCGCACGTAGACGCCGGCGGGTGAGAAAACAATGGAGTACTCGTCGCCCGATCCGCTCCGCATCGAGGCCATCGACTCCGTCTCGGACCAGTGGTCGTCGAAGGAGTGGCGGCGGCTCTCCCACTCAGGTCTCAGGACTGCCTCAAGCAGGGCCATGGAGCGGCAGTGCTCACGAAGGACTGCTGTCCCAGGCAGGTGTCGAGCAACGTCATGAACGGTCACCCGCTCATCCAACCGCATGCCTCTGACAGTGCAGGTTCCTGCCGACGGGTCCCGTCGCCCCCGACCGGGACGCTGCGGACAGGGCGACTCACCACCTGCACACACACGAAGACCCCGTCCCAGCGAAAGCGCTGATGGCGGGGTCTTTGGGCACCTCATGCAAGGTGCCCCCGGCAGGATTCGAACCTGCGCACACGGCTCCGGAGGCCGTTGCTCTATCCCCTGAGCTACGGGGGCGTGTTCGTCGCGTTGCTCGCGGCGACGGGTAGAACACTACCAGCTCCCTCGGGGTGGTCATGAACGGGTTTTCGCTGCCGGGGGCCCGGATGCGGGTCGCTCGTGCGGGGTGGAAGTGGGGAAAACCCGGACGCGATGGCCGGGGCCGACCTACTCTCGAGTTGTGCCAGGCGCGTCGGGTCGGGTGCTTGTTGTGGACGACAACAAGGTCATCCGGCAGTTGATCAGGGTCAACCTCGAGCTTGAGGGGCTGGAGGTCGTGACCGCGGCCGATGGTGCCGAGTGTCTCGATGTCGTGCATCAGGTGCGGCCCGATGTCGTGACCCTCGACGTCGTCATGCCCCGGCTGGACGGGCTGCGGACCGCCGCTCGCCTCCGTGCCGACCCGCGGACCCGGGACATGCCCCTCGCCATCGTCAGCGCCTGCGGCCACCACGAGATCGAGGCCGGACTCGAAGTGGGCGTCGACGCCTTCCTCGCCAAACCCTTCGAGCCCGCCGAACTGGTCCGCATGGTGCGCCAGTTGATGGAGCGAGCCCGGGGCGGGGGCCGGCAGCGCGGCGGTGGCCCCGACACCGACGGCGGTGGTGCCCTAGGGAAGGAACCGGTGAGGGGCCAGGAGAAGGAAGTGGATCTTCCCGCCGTACCGTAGGCGGGTGGCACCGGCGCAGGCCCCCAAACGCCGGGCAGCGGCCACCGGCGCAGGTTCCGACACAGAGCAGCGTCCACTCCTGAACACAGGGCAGCGTCCACATCCCGGACCGTAGGGAAACCGGCTCGCATACCCACCCCCTTCCTCCCATACGCTTGTCCCGTGACCCCCGCCGAGCTCTCCCGCACCGTGCTGCACGCCGTGCGTCGCGCCGTCGATGCAGGTGAGCTCAGCGTGCCCGTTCCGGAGCGGGTCGTGGTCACTTCGCCGGGGCCCGGCGGGTGTGGCGACTACGCCAGCAACATCGCCCTCCAGCTGGCCCGCGCGGCGGGGCAGCCGCCGCAGCATGTCGCCGAGGTCCTGCGGGCACGGCTCCTCGACGAGCAGCGGTTCACCGACGTCGTCGTCACCGGGCCCGGCTTCCTCAACCTCACCCTGCCCGGCACCGCCTCGGCCGACCTCGTCGAGGAGATCCTGCGCCGCGGACTGCGCTACGGGCACGCCACGGCCGGGTTCAGCGGGACCGCCATCCGGCTCTCGTGCAGGGCGGAGGTTCGTGCCGTGGTGGTCGCGGACGCCGTGATCCGTGTGTTGCGCAGCCAAGGGGACTTCGTCCGGGTCGAGTGCGAGGGGCGGCCCGCCCCGGAGTGGGAGTCCGTCCTCGGGGCCGACGTCACCACCCGGGGGCCGCGCATCGCCGACCGGTACGTCCGTATCGACCCCGTCCCCGCCCCCGCCGACCCCCTGCCCCTCGGCCGGGACGCCGGCCGCTGGGCGCTGCTGCACCCCGCCGCCCACGACCGGCCCAAGATCCCCGGCGACCACCTCGTCCAGCGGGAGAGCAACCCCCTCTTCCGCGTCCGGTACGCCCACGCCCGCACCCGGGCCCTCCTGCGCAACGCCGCCGACCTCGGCTTCCACCCCGAGCCCGGTCCCGTGAGCGAAGCGGAAGCGCTGCTCGCCGCACTCGGCGATCACCCCCGCGTCCTCGCCGCCACCGCCACGCAGCACACCCCCGACCGCCTGGCCCGGCACCTCGTCACCGTCGCCGATGCCGCGATGCCCCTGCTCCCCGCCGTGCTGCCCCGCGGTGAGGAGAAACCCTCGGCCGCCCACCGTGCCCGGCTCGCGCTCGCCGAAGCCGCCGGGACGGTGCTGGCCGGCGGCCTGTCCCTGCTCGGCATCGACGCACCCGACCATCTCTGAGAGACACGAACAGATCATGAGCCGTTCCGCACACCCCGCCGGGCCCCGTCACGCAGATGTCCTCCCCGAGGGGCACTACTCCGCCCCGCCCGCCGACCTCAACGCGCTGGACCCCAAGGTGTGGGCCCAGACGGTGACCCGTGACGCGGACGGGGTCGTGACCGTCGGCGGCATCCCCGTCACCCGGCTCGCCGAGGAGTTCGGCACCCCCGCCTACGTCCTCGACGAGACCGACTTCCGGGCCCGCGCGCGTGCCTGGCGCACCGCCTTCGGGGCCGACGCCGACGTCTTCTACGCCGGCAAGGCGTTCCTCTCCCGTGCCGTCGTGCGCTGGCTGAACGAGGAGGGGCTGAACGTCGACGTCTGCTCCGGCGGCGAGCTGGCCACCGCCCTGTCCGCCGGCATGCCCGCCGAGCGCATCGCCTTCCACGGCAACAACAAGTCCGTCGACGAGATCACCCGGGCGATCGAGGCCGGTGTCGGGCACATCGTCCTCGACTCCTTCCAGGAGATCGTCCGCGTCGCGCACATCGCGCAGAGCCTCGGAAAGCGGCAGAAGGTCCTCATCCGCATCACCGTCGGCGTCGAGGCCCACACCCACGAGTTCATCGCCACGGCCCACGAGGACCAGAAGTTCGGCATCCCGCTGGCCGGCGGGCAGGCCGCCGAGGCCGTACGCCGGGCCCTGCAGCTCGACGGGCTCGAGCTCGTCGGCATCCACAGCCACATCGGGTCGCAGATCTTCGACATGTCCGGGTTCGAGGTCGCCGCCCACCGGGTCGTCTCGCTCCTGAAGTCCGTCCGCGACGAGCACGGCGTCGAGCTGCCGGAGATCGACCTCGGTGGCGGTCTCGGCATCGCGTACACCAGCGACGACGACCCCCGCGAGCCGCACGAGATCGCCAAGGCGCTCACCGAGATCGTCACCAGGGAGTGCGAGGCCGCGAAGCTGCGCACGCCGCGGATCTCCGTCGAGCCGGGGCGCGCCATCGTCGGCCCGACCGCCTTCACGCTCTACGAGGTCGGCACCATCAAGCCCCTCGACGGACTGCGGACCTACGTCTCCGTCGACGGCGGCATGTCGGACAACATCCGCACGGCGCTGTACGACGCCGAGTACAGCGTCGCCCTGGTCTCGCGCACCTCCGAAGCCGAGCCGATGCTCGCCCGCGTCGTCGGCAAGCACTGCGAGAGCGGGGACATCGTGGTCAAGGACGCGTTCCTGCCGTCCGACGTGGCACCGGGTGACCTGCTCGCCGTACCGGCCACCGGCGCGTACTGCCGCTCCATGGCCAGCAACTACAACCACGTGCTCCGCCCGCCGGTCGTCGCCGTCGACGGTGGTGAGGCCCGGGTGATCGTCCGCCGCGAGACCGAGGAGGACCTGCTGCGTCTCGATGTCGGCTGACCGGCACAGGCCGGCATCGGCAGGCGGCGGAAGATCTCCTGTCTTCCGCCTCCGCGAAAATGAAATAGACATCTCACGATCCGGACCGGGGGCAGAAACTCCCGTCCGGTGAGTGAGACTGGTTCCACCGTAGACGGTAAAGAGGAAACGAGGTCGGATGATGCGTACGCGTCCGCTGAAGGTGGCGCTGCTGGGCTGTGGAGTGGTCGGCTCAGAGGTGGCGCGCATCATGACGACGCACGCCGACGACCTCGCGGCCCGCATCGGGGCCCCGGTGGAGCTCGCGGGCGTGGCCGTGCGGCGGCCCGACCGGGTGCGCGAGGGCATCGCCCCCGAGCTCGTCACCACCGACGCCACCGCCCTCGTCAAACGCGGCGACATCGACGTCGTGGTCGAGGTCATCGGCGGCATCGAGCCCGCCCGGACCCTCATCACCACCGCCTTCGAGCACGGCGCCTCCGTCGTTTCCGCCAACAAGGCGCTGCTCGCCCAGGACGGGGCCGCCCTGCACGCCGCCGCCGAGCAGCACGGCAAGGACCTCTACTACGAGGCCGCCGTCGCCGGTGCCATCCCGCTGGTCCGGCCGCTGCGCGAGTCCCTCGCCGGCGACAAGATCAACCGGGTGATGGGCATCGTCAATGGCACGACGAACTTCATCCTCGACAAGATGGACTCCACCGGCGCCGGCTACCAGGAGGCCCTCGACGAGGCCACCGCCCTGGGGTACGCGGAGGCCGACCCGACCGCCGACGTCGAGGGCTTCGACGCCGCAGCCAAGGCCGCGATCCTCGCCGGCATCGCCTTCCACACCCGCGTGCGCCTCGACGACGTCTACCGCGAGGGCATGACCGAGGTGACAGCGGCCGACTTCGCCTCCGCGAAGGAGATGGGCTGCACCATCAAGCTGCTCGCCATCTGCGAGCGGGCCGGCGACGGGGCGTCCGTCACCGCGCGCGTGCACCCGGCCATGATCCCCCTGAGCCACCCGCTGGCCTCGGTCCGCGGCGCCTACAACGCCGTGTTCGTCGAGTCCGACGCCGCCGGGCAGCTCATGTTCTACGGCCCCGGAGCGGGCGGTTCCCCCACCGCCTCCGCCGTGCTCGGCGACCTCGTCGCCGTCTGCCGCAACCGGATCGGCGGCGCGACCGGACCGGGCGAGTCCGCCTACGCCGCGCTGCCGGTGTCCCCGATGGGCGACGTCGTCACGCGGTACCACATCAGCCTCGACGTAGCTGACAAACCGGGTGTTCTCGCCCAGGTCGCGACCGTCTTCGCCGAGCACGGAGTCTCGATCGATACGGTTCGCCAGTCGGGGAAGGACGGCGAGGCCTCCCTCGTCGTCGTCACGCACCGTGCGTCCGACGCCGCCCTCACCGGGACCGTCGAGGCGTTGCGCAAGCTCGACACCGTGCGTGGTGTCGCCAGCATCATGCGGGTTGAAGGAGAGTAACCAGCAATGACCCACCAGTGGCGCGGAATCATCGAGGAGTACCGGGACCGGCTGCCGGTATCCGACAGCACGCCCGTCGTGACGCTCCGTGAGGGCGGCACGCCCCTCGTGCCCGCGCAGGTGCTCTCCGAGCGCACGGGCTGCGAGGTCCACCTCAAGGTCGAGGGCGCGAACCCGACCGGGTCCTTCAAGGACCGCGGCATGACCATGGCCATCACCCGGGCCAAGGAGGAGGGGGCGAAGGCCGTCATCTGCGCCTCCACCGGCAACACGTCGGCCTCCGCCGCCGCGTACGCCGTGCGGGCCGGGATGGTCTGCGCCGTCCTCGTGCCGCAGGGCAAGATCGCGCTCGGCAAGATGGGCCAGGCCCTCGTGCACGGCGCGAAGATCCTCCAGGTCGACGGCAACTTCGACGACTGCCTCACGCTCGCGCGCGGCCTGAGCGACAACTACCCCGTGGCGCTGGTCAATTCGGTCAACCCGGTCCGTATCGAGGGTCAGAAGACGGCCGCCTTCGAGATCGTGGACATGCTCGGCGACGCGCCCGACATCCACGTCCTGCCCGTCGGCAACGCGGGCAACATCACGGCCTATTGGAAGGGCTACACGGAGTACGCCGCCGACAAGGTGGCGACCCGGACCCCGCGGATGTGGGGTTTCCAGGCCTCCGGCAGCGCCCCGATCGTGCGCGGCGAGGTCGTCAAGGACCCCTCCACCATCGCCACGGCCATCCGCATCGGCAACCCGGCCTCCTGGCAGTACGCGCTTGCCGCGCGGGACGAGTCGGGCGGTTTCATCGACGAGGTGACGGACCGTGAGATCCTGCGCGCCTACCGGCTGTTGGCGTCGCAGGAGGGCGTCTTCGTCGAGCCGGCGTCCGCCGCGTCCGTCGCCGGTCTGCTGAAGGCCGCCGAGCAGGGCAAGGTCGACCCGGGGCAGCGGATCGTGTGCACCGTCACCGGCAACGGGCTGAAGGACCCCGACTGGGCCGTCGCCGGCGCCCCGCAGCCGGTCACCGTACCCGTCGACTCGGCGGCCGCGGCGGAGCGCCTCGGTCTGGCCTGACCTGCGGCGGTGCACCGAGCGCCGGTGCACCGCCGGACACGGTCCGGCGTAAGACGGCGCTTGCCCGGGGGAGTTCCCTACGGGGGGTGCATAGGGGGCTTACGACACGCATCGTGCGCCTCCTGTGCGCCCTATGTCGCCACAGAACCTTCCTTCGATAGGCTGTACCGAACCCGCCCGCCGCATATGCCTCCGCATGAGCACGGCGCCGCGCCGTCTCCGCGGCCTGGCAGCGGCCGGCCACCCCGGTCGGCAGCGGCCTCCAGGGTTCTCGTACGCCATCGAATGTCCACTGAACGTCATTCGACAATCACCGCAGCTCAAGGAGAGTCATCGAGCGATGGCCGGTCCAGCGTTCCGCGCCGCCGCCGTCCGGGTGCGCGTCCCCGCCACCAGCGCCAACCTCGGCCCGGGCTTCGACGCCCTCGGCCTCGCGCTGGGTTTGTACGACGACGTGGTCGTCCGGGTGGCCGACTCCGGGCTGCACATCGACATCGCGGGTGAGGGAAGCGAGACGCTCCCGCGGGACGAGAAGCACCTGCTCGTCCGTTCTCTGCGCACGGCCTTCGACCTGCTCGGCGGACAGCCGCGCGGTCTGGAGATCGTCTGCGCCAACCGCATCCCGCACGGCCGGGGACTCGGCTCCTCCTCGGCGGCCATCTGCGCGGGAATCGTCGCCGCCCGCGCCGTGACCATAGGGGCGGACGCGAAGCTCGACGACACCGCGCTGCTCGAACTCGCCACCGAGATCGAGGGCCACCCCGACAACGTCGCGGCGTGCCTGCTGGGCGGCTTCACGCTGTCCTGGATGGAGGGCGGCGCGGCGCGCGCGATCAGGATGGATCCCGCGGATTCCATCGTTCCGGTGGTTTTTGTCCCCGGAAAGCCGGTACTCACGGAAACGGCGCGCGGCCTGCTCCCGCGCACCGTTCCGCACGTCGACGCTGCCGCCAACGCGGGCCGGGCGGCCCTGCTCGTCGAGGCCCTGACGCGCCGTCCCGAACTGCTGCTGCCGGCCACCGAGGACCGCCTGCACCAGGAGTACCGCGCCCCCGCCATGCCCGAGAGCGCGGCACTGGTGGAGCGGCTGCGCGGCGACGGCATCCCCGCGGTCATCTCCGGCGCCGGACCCACGGTCATGGCGCTCGCCGACGCCGAGACCGCCGACAAGGTCGAGGCCCTGGCGGGCGCGGAGTGGGCCGCGAACCGGCTGCCTCTCGATCAGCAGGGCGCGAGCGTGCTGCCGCTCGCGACCTCCGGTGACATCTAAAAGCGCTCGGTTACCGGATTTCGAGAGGGGGAATGTTTGTTGGATCCGGTAGTGTTAATCTCAAGTCTGCACCCGACCCCACCATGGCGAGGTGCCTCGTGTCCCCGTCCGGGACAGACATTCTTCCGGGAGCCCCCCAAGCCGCACTGTGTTCCGTACGTCGGACCGTACGCCGTACGAGGACACTGAGCGGGGCGCAGGGCACGCTCCGGAACCGGTGCGACCACGCCGCGTGACACTGACACTGGGTGCCACGGCTCAAGGAAGTGCCATCACCAGATTCCTCCGCCGCTCAGGCGGACAACCGCCCCGGCACGGTTCACACCACACGAACCGAAGCCGGACAGCACAAACGGTCGCCGAGCCAGACAGGCCGACGTCCGCTCCAGGGAAGGACCCTTCGTGAGCGACACCACCGATCTGATGGGCGCACGTGTCGAGGAGACCGCTGCCGCGCCCGCCACGGACGCCTCCGCGCCTGCCAGCGGTGCCGGCTCCCGGCGGCGCCGCGGTACCGGCCTCGAAGGCATGGTGCTGGCCGAGCTGCAGCAGGTCGCCTCCGGCCTCGGTATCAGGGGCACCGCGCGTATGCGCAAGAGCCAGCTGATCGAGGTCATCAAGGAGGCGCAGGCGTCCGGCGGCGCCGCTCCGGCCGCGAAGGCCGACGCCCCCGCCGAGACCAAGCCCAAGCGCCGCGCCACCTCGCGGACCCGTACGGGCGACAACGCCGAGAAGGCGGACAAGAAGGCGGATGCGAAGGAGGCCTCCCAGGCCCCCGCGGACAAGGCCGACAAGGCCGTGGCCCAGCAGCAGATCGAGATTCCCGGCCAGCCGGCCGGGGGGCCCTCCCGCGACGGGTCCCGCGCGAGCGCGGGCGAGCGTGGGGGAGACGAGGCGCCCGAGCGCCGTCGCCGTCGGGCCACCGCCGAGGCCGGAGCCCCGGCGTCCGCCGCGGAGACCGTCGTCGCCGAGGCGAAGAACGACACCAAGGCCGAGACGCCGGCCCAGTCGCAGCAGCAGTCCCAGAACAATGACGCCAAGTCCGACGCCGGTGACGGCGGCGAGGGCCGTCGTCGCGACCGTCGTGACCGCGGAGAGCGTGGTGACCGCGGCGACCGTGGTGACCGCGGTGGCCGGGACCGCGACCGCCGCGGCGGCAAGGGCGACGACCAGCAGGGCGGCGGCCAGCGCGGCCAGCAGCAGAGCCAGCAGGGCGGCGGCCGTCAGGACCGGGGACAGCAGCAGGATGACGATGACTTCGACGGTGGCCGTCGTGGCCGTCGCGGACGCTACCGCGACCGCCGTGGCCGTCGCGGACGCGACGACATCGCCTCCGAGCCGCAGATCACCGAGGACGACGTCCTGATCCCGGTCGCGGGCATCCTGGACATCCTCGACAACTACGCGTTCATCCGCACGTCCGGCTACCTGCCCGGCCCGAACGACGTGTACGTCTCCCTCGCCCAGGTCCGCAAGAACGGCCTGCGCAAGGGCGATCACGTCACCGGTGCCGTGCGTCAGCCGAAGGACGGGGAGCGGCGCGAGAAGTTCAACGCGCTGGTGCGCCTGGACTCCGTCAACGGCATGGCGCCCGAATCCGGGCGTGGGCGGCCGGAGTTCAACAAGCTGACGCCGCTGTACCCGCAGGACCGCCTCCGTCTGGAGACGGACCCGGGCGTGCTCACCACCCGCATCATCGACCTCGTGTCGCCGATCGGTAAGGGCCAGCGTGGTCTGATCGTGGCCCCGCCGAAGACCGGCAAGACCATGATCATGCAGGCGATCGCCAACGCGATCACGCACAACAACCCCGAGTGCCACCTGATGGTCGTCCTCGTCGACGAGCGTCCGGAAGAGGTCACCGACATGCAGCGGTCGGTGAAGGGCGAGGTCATCTCCTCGACCTTCGACCGCCCGGCCGAGGACCACACCACCGTCGCCGAGCTCGCCATCGAGCGCGCCAAGCGCCTGGTGGAGCTGGGTCACGACGTGGTCGTGCTGCTCGACTCGATCACCCGTCTGGGCCGTGCGTACAACCTCGCCGCCCCGGCCTCCGGCCGCATCCTGTCCGGTGGTGTCGACTCGACTGCCCTGTACCCGCCGAAGCGCTTCTTCGGTGCGGCCCGCAACATCGAGGACGGCGGCTCGCTGACGATCCTCGCCACCGCCCTGGTGGACACCGGGTCCCGCATGGACGAGGTGATCTTCGAGGAGTTCAAGGGCACCGGCAACGCGGAGCTCAAGCTCGACCGGAAGCTCGCCGACAAGCGCATCTTCCCGGCGGTGGACGTCGACGCGTCCGGTACCCGCAAGGAAGAGATCCTGCTCGCGCCCGACGAGCTCGCCATCGTCTGGAAGCTGCGCCGGGTGCTGCACGCCCTCGACCAGCAGCAGGCGGTCGAGCTGCTGCTCGACAAGATGAAGCAGACGAAGTCGAACGCCGAGTTCCTGATGCAGATCCAGAAGACCACCCCGACGCCGGGCAACGGCGACTGAGGTTAGTCGACCGAGGCCAGGCGACTCGGGTAAGGACTGCACAAGAGGGCCGCTCCCCGAACGGGGGCGGCCCTCCGTGCTGTGCGTGTGCGGGTAGGATCACGCTCTCTTCGAACTTGTGATCCCGAGGGGGGACATTCGTGGGTACACCCATGCCCGGGGGCGGTCGGCACAGACGCCGGATACGCATCGGACTGCCTGTCGCCGCGGCCGGTGTCGCCGCCGCCGTGGCCGGCGCCCTGCTGACGACGTCCGCTGACGCGGCCACCCCGCTGCCGAAGCCGACGGTCAAGCCCGCCGTCAGCTCGCCGTCGCTCGCCGAGCTGGAGAAGCGCGTCGCGGGCGCCATGGCCGGTGACGACGTCGCGGGCAAGACGAGCAAGGCCTCGCTCAGCTCCGGCACCACCAGCCGCATCGACCCGAAGATCATCGGCGGCAACGAGACCACCATCAGCACGGCCCCGTGGATGGCGCAGCTCCACTACTACGACGACCGGGGCACCGCCGGCACCGCCGACGACATCGGCTTCTTCTGCGGTGGCGCCGTCGTCGCGCCGACGAAGATCCTCACCGCCGCGCACTGCGTCAAGGGCTACAACTGGAACGCCAACGGCGCCGTCGTCACCGGCACCTCCCAGCTGCCCTCGGCCGACGGCACCGACCTGCACGGCGGCACCGTCACCGGCGTCTGGCGGCAGTGGAACCACCCGTCGTACAACGCCAGCACCATCGACAACGACATCGCGGTGCTGACCCTGCCCGTCCCGGTCAAGGCCACCCCGATCCGGATGACGACCTCCGGCGACACCACGTCGTACAAGGCCGGCACCAGCGCCAAGGTCTACGGCTGGGGCCGCACCAGCTCCACCAGCGACGACATCTCCGAGACGCTGAAGACGGCCACGCTGCCCATGCAGTCCGACACGACGTGCTCCGGCGCGTACGGCGCGGACTTCGTCAAGGGCCACATGGTCTGCGCGGGCAAGCCCGCCTCCGGCAGCGACACCGGTACCGTCTCCGCCTGCAACGGCGACTCCGGCGGCCCCCTGGTCGTCAACAACCGGATCGTCGGTGTCGTGTCCTGGGGCGTGACCGACTGCGTCGCGAAGGGCGCCTACAGCGTCTTCGCCAAGGTCAGCTCCTACGTCGGCGCCGCCTACCCGCGCCTGGACGACACCAACGTCAACGGTGACCACAAGGCCGACCTGTGGGTGCGCAACGCCTCCACCACGACCGGCTACTCCAAGAACTCCAACGGCACGTCCTTCGCCGCCCGTGAGTCCTGGGGCGACTGGAACGGCGTCAACGTCGTCCTGCAGACCGACCTCGACCGTGACGGCTACCAGGACCTGGTCTACCGGGCCAGCTCCACCGGCGACGTCTTCTGGACGCACTACGTCATCTCCAGCGGCACCTGGTCCACCAAGCAGATCGCCGACAACTGGAAGACCCGCACCCGGATCATCACCCCCGGCGACGTCACCGGCGACTACCTGCCCGACCTGCTCTCGGTCGACTCCGCGGGCGTCATGTGGATCTACCCGGGCAAGGGCAACGGCACCTTCGCGCCCCGCGTGAAGGTCGGCTCCGGCTGGAACCAGTACAACTCCGTGCGCGGCAAGGGCGACTTCAACGGGGACGGCAAGACCGACCTGATCGCCCGCAGCAAGTCCGGCAGCGCCATCTACCTCTACAAGGGCACCGGCAAGGCCGGCTCGGGCGCGTTCTCGGCCCGGGTCAAGGTGCGCACCTGGGCCGACTACAACGCCTTCGACGCGCCCGGCGACGTCACCGGCGACGGCAAGGCCGACTTCCTGGCCCGCACCCCCGGCGGCACGCTCTACCTGTACGCGGGCACCGGCAAGGGGACCAGCGAGATCTTCGCCACAAGGAAGTCCGTCGGCACCGATTTCAAGCAGTACGACATCTTCGGCTGAAATTGCAGGTGAGCGGGGTTCGTCCCGCTGAGCCCAACACACACTGTGCCCACCGTCCTACGCGGTGGGCACAGTCCGTTGTGCAACCCTTTCCCGAGTTTCCCCGTCTGACCAGGTGGGGCGACGATAGTGCGGGATGGTTCCTTTTCGGCCACGCCTGGCACTGACCGCAGGGGGTAAGCGACCGTAGAAGAGCTGAGGAGTACATGTCTGCCGAGAGCACGCCGGATCCGGGCATACCGGGAAGCAACGGCATCCACGGAGCGCGTCACCGCGGCAAGGGCCGGCGACGCAAGCCCCACAGACGCCGCAAGGGCTTGATGATCACGGCCTGGACCACCGCGGGCATCGTCGTGCTGGGTGGCGCCGGAGCCGGTTACCTGTACTTCAAGCTCAACGGCAACCTCAAGAGCGTCGACATCGACCAGGCTCTCGGCACGGACCGGCCCGAGAAGGCCGACAACGGCTCGGAGAACATCCTCGTCCTCGGCTCCGACACCCGCGCCGGGGGCAACAAGAAGCTCGGCGGCGGCACCGACGACGGCAGCGCCCGCTCCGACACGGCGATGATCGTGCACATCTACAAGGGCCACAAGAAGGCCAGCGTCGTCTCCATCCCGCGCGACACCCTGATCGACCGCCCGTCGTGCACGGACACCAAGGGCAACGAGTACCCCGCCGCCCGCAGCGTGATGTTCAACTCCGCGTACTCCACCGGCGGGGCCGCATGCGCCGTGAAGACCGTCGAGTCGATCACCGACCTGCGCATGGACCACTACCTGGAGGTCGACTTCGCCGGCTTCCAGAGGCTCATCGACGACCTCGGCGGCGTCGAGATCACCACGACCAAGAGCATCGACGACCCCGACAGCCATCTGAAGCTGAAGGCGGGCACCCACACGCTCGACGGCAAGCAGGCCCTGGGCCTGGTCCGCACCAGGCACGGCGTCGGCGACGGCTCCGACCTGGGCCGCATCCAGCTCCAGCAGGCCTTCATCAAGGCCCTGGTCAACCAGATCAAGGATGTCGGCGTCTTCTCGAACCCCAAGAAGCTGCTCGACCTCGCGGAGACCGCGACCAAGACGGTGACGACCGACTCCGACCTGGGCTCGGTCAACAAGCTCGCCTCCTTCGCGAGCGGCCTCCAGGGCATCAGCCCGTCCCACATGCACATGGTCACGATGCCGGTGGCCTACGACCCGGCCGACCCCAACCGCGTCCTCCTCCGGGAGAAGAAGGCCGACGAGATCTGGAAGGCCCTGCAGAACGACAGGCCGATCCCGAAGAGCGCGACCGAGGGCAACGCCTCCGGCGAAGCCAAGGGCGTCGTCAGCGCACCTTGAGGATCGCGCCCCGTCAGGGGCGGGGGCTGTATCGATGTGCGGCTCCGCCGCGTGGGCGCGAACAACCCGAGACGGCCCGCTGGAATAGATCACCGCAACCCCCGGTTTTGGGAGTAGGCCCCAGTCCTGGCAGACTGGTACGTCGGCTCCGGTTCACGCTCCCGCACCCCGCGGCGGCGACCCGGCGCCCTCCCGAAACTAGGAGACACCTTGAAGCGCGACATCCACCCCGAGTACGTCGAGACGCAGGTCAGCTGCACCTGCGGCGCGTCGTTCACCACCCGCAGCACCATCGAGTCCGGCACCATCCGCGCCGATGTCTGCTCCGAGTGCCACCCGTTCTACACGGGCAAGCAGAAGATCCTCGACACCGGTGGCCGTGTGGCCCGCTTCGAGGCCCGCTTCGGCAAGGCCGCCGGCTCCAAGAAGTAGCGAGCCTCAATTCGCCGGTCCACGGACGCGCCCCCTTCACCGGGCGCTCCGGGACCGGCGTTTTTGGTCGCCCGCCCTTCACCCCCGTCCGTACACAGGAGCCCCAAGATGTTCGAGGCCGTCGAGGAACTCGTCGCCGAGCACGCCGACCTGGAGAAGAAGCTCGCCGATCCGTCGGTCCACGCCGACCAGGCCAACGCGCGCAAGCTGAACAAGCGTTACGCCGAGCTCACCCCCATCGTCGCCACGTACCGCTCCTGGACGCAGACGGGCGACGACATCGAGACCGCGCGTGAACTGGGCGCCGACGACCCGGAGTTCGCCGCCGAGGTCAAGGAGCTGGAGAAGGCGCGCGAAGGGCTCACGGAGAAGCTGCGCCTCCTGCTCGTCCCGCGTGACCCCAGCGACGACAAGGACGTCATCCTCGAGATCAAGGCGGGCGCGGGCGGCGACGAGTCGGCGCTGTTCGCCGGCGACCTGCTGCGCATGTACCTGCGCTACGCCGAGCGCGTCGGCTGGAAGACCGAGATCATCGACGCCACCGAGTCCGAGCTGGGCGGTTACAAGGATGTCCAGGTCGCCGTGAAGACCAAGGGCGGCCAGGGCGCGACCGAGCCGGGCCAGGGCGTCTGGGCGCGGATGAAGTACGAGGGCGGCGTGCACCGTGTGCAGCGCGTGCCCGCCACGGAGTCCCAGGGCCGTATCCACACCTCCGCGGCCGGTGTGCTCGTCACGCCCGAGGCGGAGGAGGTCGACGTCGAGATCAACCCGAACGACCTCCGCATCGACGTCTACCGGTCCTCCGGGCCCGGCGGACAGTCCGTCAACACCACCGACTCCGCCGTGCGCATCACGCATATTCCGACCGGAGTCGTCGCCTCCTGCCAGAACGAGAAGAGCCAGCTGCAGAACAAGGAGCAGGCTCTGCGTATCCTGCGCTCCAGGCTGCTCGCAGCGGCGCAGGAGGAGGCGGAGAGGGAGGCCGCCGACGCCCGTCGCAGCCAGGTCCGCACGGTCGACCGCTCCGAGAAGATCCGCACGTACAACTTCCCGGAGAACCGCATCTCGGACCACCGCGTCGGCTTCAAGGCGTACAACCTGGACCAGGTCCTGGACGGCGACCTCGACGCGGTGATCCAGGCCTGTGTTGACGCGGACTCGGCGGCGAAGCTGGCGGCTGCGTAAGGCAGGCACGAGCACGTACGAGTGATCACGTACGAGTACTACGGAGGACTTGCGTGAACCTGCTGCTCGCGGAGGTGGCCCAGGCCACCCAGCGGCTCGCCGACGCCGGCGTGCCCTCGCCGCGTACCGACGCGGAGGAACTCGCCGCGTTCGTGCACGGCGTCAAGCGCGGCGAGCTGCACTCCGTCAGGGACTCCGACTTCGACGCCCGCTACTGGGAGGTCATCGCCCGCCGCGAGGCCCGCGAACCGCTCCAGCACATCACCGGGCGCGCCTACTTCCGCTACCTGGAACTCCAGGTCGGCCCCGGGGTGTTCGTGCCGCGGCCAGAGACGGAGTCCGTGGTCGGCTGGGCCATAGACGCCGTACGGGCCATGGACGTCGTCGAGCCGTGCATCGTCGACCTGTGCACCGGCTCCGGCGCCATCGCGCTCGCCCTCGCCCAGGAGGTGCCGCGCTCGCGCGTGCACGCCGTGGAGCTGTCCGAGGACGCCCTCAAGTGGACCCGCAAGAACGTCGAGGGGTCCAGGGTCGACCTGCGGCAGGGCAACGCGCTGACGGCCTTCCCGGACCTGGACGGCCAGGTCGACCTGGTCATCACCAACCCGCCGTACATCCCGCTAACCGAGTGGGAGTACGTCGCCCCCGAGGCGCGGGACTACGACCCCGACATGGCCCTCTTCTCCGGCGAGGACGGCCTCGACCTCATCCGCGGCCTGGAGCGCACGGCGCACCGGCTGCTGCGCCCGGGCGGCGTGGTCGTGGTCGAGCACGCCGACACCCAGGGCGGCCAAGTGCCGTGGATCTTCGCCGAGGACCGCGGCTGGACCGACGCGGCCGACCACCCGGACCTGAACAACCGCCCGCGTTTCGCCACGGCCCGCAAGGCACTGCCGTGAGCACACCGGGCACCCCGCGGTCTTCGCGGACTTCGTGGACTTCATCCCA
The DNA here is from genome assembly GCF_040296465.1 of Streptomyces sp. NPDC002130. Classification (NCBI taxonomy): domain Bacteria; kingdom Bacillati; phylum Actinomycetota; class Actinomycetes; order Kitasatosporales; family Streptomycetaceae; genus Streptomyces; species Streptomyces sp. NPDC002130. The sequence goes on along the minus strand of NZ_JBEOXI010000033.1, from coordinate 24,615 downwards.
GCAGCACGTGTACGAGGAGGCCAGCTAAAGATGGCACGGCGATACGACACCAACGACGCGACCGACCGTGTGACCGGTCTGCGCGAGGCAGCGTCCGCCGTCCGCCGTGGCGAGCTCGTGGTGCTGCCGACGGACACGGTGTACGGCATCGGCGCCGACGCGTTCTCCTCGGAGGCGGTCGCCGACCTGCTGGAGGCGAAGGGCCGGGGCCGCAACATGCCCACCCCTGTCCTCATCGGCTCCCCGAACACGCTGCACGGCCTCGTCACGGACTTCTCCGAGCTCGCCTGGGAGCTGGTCGACGCCTTCTGGCCGGGTGCCCTGACGCTCGTCGCCCGGCACCAGCCGTCCCTGCAGTGGGACCTGGGGGACACCCGTGGCACAGTCGCCGTGCGCATGCCACTGCACCCGGTCGCCATCGAACTGCTGACCGAGGTCGGCCCCATGGCCGTCTCCTCCGCCAACCTCACCGGCCACCCTGCGCCGGAGGACTGCGACGCCGCGCAGGAGATGCTCGGCGACTCCGTCTCCGTCTACCTCGACGGCGGCCCGACCCCCGGCATCGTGCCCTCGTCGATCGTCGACGTGACCCGTGAGGTGCCGCTGCTGCTGCGCGCGGGCGCCATCTCCGCGGACGAGCTCCGAAAGGTCGTACCCGACCTCGAGGTGGCGAATTGACGGCCCCTGGATCGGGGCGTGGCATAGGCAACGGGGAAAGCGCGGCGGAGATCACGACGACGTTCGTGGGGCTTCCGCGTGACAGCTTCCGGATCCTCCACGTCAGCACCGGCAACGTGTGCCGCTCGCCCATCACCGAGCGGCTGACCCGCCATGCGGTGCGGGAGCGGCTCGGCATCCTGGGCGGCGGGCTGATCGTGGAGAGCGCGGGCACCTGGGGCCACGAGGGCGCGCCCATGGAGTCCCACGCGGAGACCGTCCTGGCCGATTTCGGCGCGGACGCCTCCGGCTTCACCGGGCGCGAGCTCCTCGACGAGCACGTGATCCGCGCCGACCTGGTGCTGACCGCCACCAGGGACCACCGTGCGCAGGTCATCTCCATGGGCCACTCGGCGGGCCTGCGGACCTTCACGCTCAAGGAGTTCACCCGCCTGGTCAAGGCCATCGACCCGGCGACCCTGCCGCCCCTGGAGGAGGGCGTGGTCGTCCGCGCGCGTGCGCTGGTCCGCGCCGCGGCCGCTCTACGCGGGTGGCTGCTGGCGCCGACGGCCGAGGCGGACGAGGTCTACGACCCGTACGGCGCCCCCCTGACGTTCTTCCGGTCCATCGGGGACGAGATACACCAGGCGCTCGACCCGGTGGTCACGGCCCTCACGGGTGTACCCGCAAAGACGTAACAGCCGAGCGCCCCGCGGGCCCCGGGCCTACATTGGTCGTACGTCACCACGGCGAGTGAGCCGACCGACTCAGGCGCCCGGAGGCGAACCGCCCGGAAAAACGTCGCCCGGAGCCCACCATGACGGTCACCCCTGCCATCGAGGCCGACGCCCTGCGCCGCCAGGACCCCGAGCTCGCCGACGTCCTGCTCGGAGAGCGGGAGCGGCAGTCGACCACGCTCCAGCTGATCGCCGCGGAGAACTTCAGCTCACCGGCCGTGCTGGCCGCCCTCGGGTCCCCGCTCGCGAACAAGTACGCCGAGGGCTACCCGGGCGCGCGGCACCACGGCGGCTGCGAGGTCGTCGACGTCGCCGAACGCCTCGCCGTCGAGCGGGCCACGCACCTGTTCGGTGCCGACCACGCCAACGTCCAGGCGCACTCGGGCTCTTCGGCGGTGCTCGCCGCCTACGCCGCCCTGCTCCGCCCCGGCGACACCGTCCTCGCGCTCGGGCTGCCCTACGGCGGCCATCTCACGCACGGTTCACCCGCCAACTTCTCGGGCCGCTGGTTCGACTTCGTCGGATACGGCGTGGACGCCGAGTCGGGGCTCATCGACCACGAGCAGGTGCGCACCCTGGCCCGTACACGACGGCCCAAGGCGATCGTGTGCGGCTCGATCGCCTATCCCCGCCACCTCGACTACGCGTTCTTCCGCGAGGTCGCCGACGAGGTGGGCGCGTACCTCATCGCGGACGCCGCGCACCCCCTCGGACTCGTCGCCGGGGGAGCGGCCCCGAACCCGGTGCCCTACGCGGACATCGTCTGCGGGACCACCCACAAGGTGCTGCGGGGCCCGCGCGGCGGTGTGATCCTGTGCCGCGCGGAGCTGGCCGAGCGGGTCGACCGGGCCGTGTTCCCTTTCACACAGGGCGGTGCGCAGATGCACACCATCGCCGCGAAGGCGGTCGCGTTCGGGGAGGCGGCAACACCGGCGTTCGCCGCGTACGCCCATCAGGTGGTGGCGAATGCGCGGGTTCTGGCGGCCCGGCTGGCCGCGGCCGGCCTGGTCGTCACCACCGGCGGCACGGACACCCACCTGATCACCGCCGACCCGGCGCCGCTCGGCGTCGACGGACGCACCGCCCGGGGCCGTCTCGCCGCGGCCGGCCTGGTCATGGACTGCTGCGCGCTGCCGCACGGTGACGCCCGGGGGCTCAGGCTCGGCACGGCCGCGATCACCACGCAGGGCATGGGCGAGGCGGAGATGGTCCGGATCGCCGGACTGTTCGCCGGGGTGCTCCGGGGCGTGACGGATCCCTCAAGAGCCCGTGAAGAAGTGCGGGAGCTGGCCGGTGGATTTCCGCCGTATCCGGCGTGAGCCGGGGTAAGCGCATCAGGGTGCACAGCCACTCGTGCAACCATCATCGCTACCCGGAAGTCCCCACCCATATGCGCGCATCGCTAGGGTGTGGGGCTGAGATGGCCAGCGAGACCTGTGGGGAAGCCCGTGCGTGAATACCTCCTGACGCTCTGCATCACGGCCGCGGTGACGTATCTGCTGACAGGGCCGGTACGGAAGTTCGCGATCGTGGCCGGAGCGATGCCGGAGATCCGGGCGCGGGACGTGCACCGGGAGCCCACTCCGCGCCTCGGCGGTATCGCCATGTTCTTCGGCCTGTGCGCGGGCCTGCTGGTCGCCGACCACCTGACCAACCTCAACCAGGTCTTCGAGACGTCGAACGAACCCCGGGCGCTGCTGTCCGGGGCGGCGCTGATCTGGCTGATCGGTGTGCTGGACGACAAGTTCGAGATCGACGCCCTGATCAAGCTGGGCGGGCAGATGATCGCCGCGGGCGTGATGGTCGTGCAGGGTCTGACGATCCTGTGGCTGCCGATCCCGGGTGTCGGCTCGGTCGCGCTCACCCAGTGGCAGGGCACCCTGCTCACGGTCGCCCTGGTCGTCATCACCATCAACGCGGTCAACTTCGTCGACGGCCTGGACGGCCTCGCGGCCGGCATGGTCTGCATCGCCGCCACGGCGTTCTTCCTGTACGCCTACCGCATCTGGTACTCGTACGGCATCGAGGCCGCCGCCCCGGCCACCCTCTTCTCGGCGATCCTGATGGGCATGTGCCTGGGCTTCCTGCCGCACAACATGCACCCGGCGCGGATCTTCATGGGCGACTCGGGTTCGATGCTGATCGGCCTGGTCCTTGCCGCCGGCGCGATCTCCATCACGGGGCAGGTCGACCCGGACGCGCTCAACCTGTACGTCGGCTCCGAGAAGGAGGCCGTGCACCAGACGGTCCCCGTCTACATCCCGCTGCTGCTGCCGCTGACGATCATCGCGGTGCCGGCCGCCGACCTGATCCTGGCGATCGTGCGTCGCACCTGGCGCGGCCAGTCCCCGTTCGCCGCCGACCGCGGCCACCTGCACCACCGGCTGCTGGAGATCGGCCACTCGCACAGCCGCGCGGTGCTCATCATGTACTTCTGGTCCGCGCTGATCGCCTTCGGCGCACTCGCCTACTCGGTCAACTCGGCGTCCATGTGGATCGTGCTCGGTGTGGTGTTCCTGAGCGCGATCGGTCTGATCCTGCTTCTGCTGCCGCGCTTCACGCCCCGCGCCCCGCGCTGGATGGAGCGCTTCGTGCCACCGCGCTACCGGCGCCGCGGCTCGGTCGCTGCCCTCTCACCCGAGGCCTCGACGCCGGCGCCCGCGACGGACCAGCACTCCGCCACCGGGGCCGAGACCCGCACCCCCGTGGTGTCCGGGGTCGCCGGTGTCAACGGTGCGACCGCCATCGGCCCCCGTTCGCGCCTGGCCGACCGGCGCAAGGCGGGGACAAGGTAAGAATCTGACTAGAGCATTGCCAAGTCGTGGGGATGCGATGGGGGTGCGAAGCGCCCCAATACCAGACATCTCGGCGCGGTTCCCGCTCAGACGCGCAGGTTCACTCTCATGTGTGACAGTCCGCACACCTCCAGGTAAAGACTGCATCAAATAGTTTGTGATACGGTTCACGAGAACCCCCCGGATAGAGCCGAAGGACCGCAGTGCGACGGTCCATTGGCGTGAGGTCTCCACTCAGCCCGGGACTACGCTCGTCCATGACGACACCCTGCCCCCTGCGAAAGCGGAGTTGCCGCCATGCCGTCCAATGACGCCCGGATCCTGGCCCAGGCTGCCGTGCCCACGGCTGCCGTCGGTGCTGTCGCCGCCGTCGTCAGTGGTGTGGTCGTCGGCGGCAAGGGTGCGATCGGGGCGGTCGTCGCGACGCTCATCGTGATCCTCTTCATGGGGATCGGCCTCTATGTTTTGCAGCGCACTGCCAAATCGCTTCCGCACCTGTTCCAGGCGATGGGCCTGATGCTCTACGCGGCACAGATTCTCCTGCTGTTCATCTTCGTCGCCGCGTTCAAGAACACGACGCTGTTCAACCCCAGGGCCTTCGCGATCACGCTCGTTGTCGGCACCCTCGCTTGGATCGCCGCGCAGACGCGTGCCCACATGAAGGCCAAGATCCTTTATGTCGAGCCCGACTCGATGAAGGGCGAGAAGCCCGAAAAGTCGGGGCACTCGTCGTGAGGGATAGGGCCGGGATAAAGAGGCATGAGATCTCCTGCTATCGTCCGGTGCCAACTGCGGCATCGCGGGCGCGGGCATCTGAGCTGACGCCTGCTCCATCGCGAGGCGAGATGCCCCACAGCCGCCCCCACATCCGTAACACCAGTCCCGTGCCGAACCGCGGCCCTGTGCCGCGCCGACACAACGAGGTTGCCGTACCCATGCGTCACGCCGAAGGAGCCCGCGGTGAGTGCTGACCAGACCCAGCTCGCCTTTGACTGGAGCTGTCGGATCATGTCCGACAACGGGTGTGGTTTTCCGGCTCCGGGCCTGCACTCGTTCCTCTTCAAGCCGATTGCCACGGTTGGAGGGTTCGAGTTCAACAAGGTGATGCTGCTTGCCATCGTCACCACGCTTCTGGTCATCACCTTCTTCACCCTCGCCTTCGGCAAGGCGAAGGTGGTGCCGGGCAAGCTTCAGATGATCGGCGAGGCCGGCTACGACTTCGTGCGCCGCGGCATCGTCTACGAGACCCTCGGCAAGAAGGAGGGCGAGAAGTTCGTCCCCCTCATGGTCTCGCTCTTCTTCTTCATCTGGATCATGAACATCTGGTCCGTGATCCCGCTGGCGCAGTTCCCGGTGTCGTCGATCATCGCCTACCCGGCGGTCCTGGCCGCGGTCGTCTACGTGACCTGGGTGTCACTCACCTTCAAGCGGCACGGATTCGTCGGGTTCTTCAAGAACGTCACTGGCTACGACAAGTCACTCGGCCCGGTGCTGCCGCTCGTCATGGTCATCGAGTTCTTCTCGAACCTGCTCGTCAGGCCGTTCACGCACGCCGTGCGACTGTTCGCGAACATGTTCGCCGGCCACCTCATGCTGGTCATGTTCACCGTTGCCTCGTGGTACCTGCTGAACAGCTGGATGATCCCCGCAGCCGGTATCTCCTTCGTCATGACCATCGCGATGATCGGCTTCGAACTCTTCGTGCAGGCTGTCCAGGCGTACGTCTTCGTACTCCTCGCCTGCACGTACGTCCAGGGCGCTCTCGCCGAGCACCACTGACACAACCACTCTCAGCCCCCAGAACGTCCGGTGGCCAACCCCCATCGGTCCTGAAAGAGAAGGAAGATCCAGCATGGCTGCCCTTGAGACCCTCGCCGCCGTCGAAGGCAACCTCGGCTCCATCGGCTACGGCCTTGCCGCCATCGGCCCCGGCGTCGGCGTCGGCATCATCTTCGGTAACGGCACCCAGGCCCTGGCCCGCCAGCCCGAGGCGGCCGGTCTGATCCGTGCCAACCAGATCCTCGGTTTCGCGTTCTGTGAGGCGCTCGCCCTCATCGGCATCGTCATGCCGTTCGTCTACTAAAGACGACCGGACGATCGAAACCTTTTAACGGAAGGCACTGATGTGATCGCCAACCTGGTGCAGCTGGCGGCCGAGGAGAAGCAGAACCCGCTCATTCCTCCCGGCCCCGAGCTGCTCGTCGGCACCATCGCCTTCGCCATCGTGTTCTTCTTCTTCTGGAAGAAGCTGCTTCCGAACATCAACAAGGTTCTGGAGGAGCGCCGCGCGGCGATCGAAGGCGGTATCGAAGAGGCCGAGACCATGAAGGTCGAGGCCCAGAGCGTCCTTGAGCAGTACAAGGCACAGCTCGCCGAGGCCCGGCACGAGGCCGCGCGCCTGCGCCAGGAGGCGCAGGAGCAGGGTGCCACGCTCATCGCCGAGATGCGGGCCGAGGGCCAGCGTCAGCGCGAGGAGATCGTCGCCGCCGGTCACTCCCAGATCGAGGCCGACCGCAAGGCCGCCGCGTCCGCGCTCCGCCAGGACGTCGGCAAGCTCGCCACCGACCTGGCCGGCAAGCTCGTCGGGGAGTCCCTCGAGGACCACGCCCGCCAGAGCCGCGTGATCGACCGGTTCCTCGACGAGCTCGAGGAGAAGGCCGAGGCCGGGCGATGAACGGAGCGAGCCGCGAGGCCCTGGCAGCCGCACGTGAGCGTCTCGACGCGCTGACGGACTCGACGTCCGTGAACGCGGCTTCGCTCGCCGACGAGCTGGCCGCCGTCACCGCGCTGCTCGACCGCGAGGTGTCGCTGCGTCGGGTCCTCACCGACCCGGCGCAGGCCGCAGAGGCGAAGGCCGAGCTGGCCCAGCGTCTGCTCGGCACCCAGGTCAGCGGCCCCGCCGCCGACCTGGTGGCCGGCATGGTGCGCTCCCGCTGGTCGCAGTCGCGCGACCTGGTGGACGCCCTGGAGGTGCTGGCCAACACCGCCGACCTCACCGCCGCGCAGCAGGCCGGCAAGCTCGACGACGTCGAGGACGAGCTGTTCCGGTTCGGCCGGATCGTCTCCGGCAGCACCGAGCTGCGGGCCGCGCTGACCGACCGCAAGGCCACCACCTCGGCCAAGGGCGAGCTGCTGCGCAGCCTGCTCGGCGGCCGGGCCCAGTCGGCCACCGAGCGTCTGGTCACGCGCCTTGTGACCGCGCCGCGGGGACGTAGCCTGGAGGCGGGACTCGAGTCCCTGTCCAAGCTGGCCGCCGACCGCCGGGACCGCATGGTGGCGATCGTCACCTCGGCGGTACCGCTGAGCGACCCGCAGAAGCAGCGCCTGGGCGATGCCCTCGCGAAGCTCTACGGCCGCCGGATGCACCTCAACCTGGACGTGGACCCCGAGGTCCTCGGCGGAATCCGGGTGCAGGTCGGCGACGAGGTCATCAACGGCTCCCTCGCGGACCGCATCGAGGACGCCAGCCGCCGGCTCGCCGGCTGAGCAGCAACTCAATAGGCACAACGTACTTACGACGGCCCTGGTTGGGCCGTGCAGAAGAATCCTGGGGGTCGCCCCCAGACCCCCAAAGTGAAACTTCGGGCCCAACAAGGAGAGCAGGGAACCCAGATGGCGGAGCTCACGATCCGGCCGGAGGAGATCCGGGACGCGCTGGAGAACTTCGTCCAGGCGTACAAGCCGGACGCGGCCTCGCGCGAGGAGGTCGGTACGGTCACCTTCGCCGGTGACGGCATCGCGAAGGTCGAGGGCCTGCCCTCGACCATGGCCAACGAGCTGCTGAAGTTCGAGGACGGCACCCTCGGCCTCGCCCTCAACCTCGAGGAGCGCGAGATCGGTGCCATCGTCCTCGGCGAGTTCAGCGGCGTCGAGGAGGGCCAGCCGGTCTCCCGTACCGGTGAGGTTCTCTCCGTTGCGGTGGGCGAGGGCTACCTCGGCCGCGTGGTGGACCCCCTCGGCAACCCGATCGACGGCCTCGGCGAGATCGAGACCGAAGACCGTCGCGCCCTGGAGCTGCAGGCCCCGGGCGTCATGGTCCGCAAGTCGGTGCACGAGCCGATGGAGACGGGCTACAAGGCCGTCGACGCGATGACCCCCGTCGGCCGTGGCCAGCGTCAGCTGATCATCGGTGACCGCCAGACCGGCAAGACCGCCCTGGCCGTCGACACGATCATCAACCAGCGCGACAACTGGCGTTCGGGCGACCCGAGCAAGCAGGTCCGCTGCATCTACGTCGCCATCGGCCAGAAGGGCTCCACGATCGCCGGTGTGCGCGGCGCTCTGGAGGAGGCCGGCGCGCTGGAGTACACGACCATCGTCGCCGCCCCGGCGTCCGACCCGGCCGGCTTCAAGTACCTTGCGCCGTACACCGGTTCGGCCATCGGCCAGCACTGGATGTACCAGGGCAAGCACGTCCTGATCATCTTCGACGACCTGTCGAAGCAGGCCGACGCCTACCGCGCCGTGTCGCTGCTGCTGCGCCGCCCGCCGGGCCGTGAGGCCTACCCGGGTGACGTCTTCTACCTGCACTCCCGTCTGCTGGAGCGCTGCGCGAAGCTCTCCGACGAGATGGGTGCCGGCTCGATGACCGGTCTGCCGATCGTCGAGACCAAGGCCAACGACGTCTCGGCGTTCATCCCGACCAACGTCATCTCCATCACCGACGGCCAGTGCTTCCTGGAGTCGGACCTGTTCAACGCCGGTCAGCGCCCCGCGCTGAACGTCGGTATCTCCGTCTCCCGAGTCGGTGGTTCCGCGCAGCACAAGGCGATGAAGCAGGTCTCCGGCCGTCTGCGCGTGGACCTCGCCCAGTTCCGTGAGCTGGAGGCGTTCGCCGCCTTCGGTTCGGACCTGGACGCCGCGTCCAAGGCGCAGCTGGAGCGCGGTCAGCGCATGGTCGAGCTGCTGAAGCAGCCCCAGTACCAGCCGATGGCCACCGAGGACCAGGTCGTCTCCGTCTGGGCCGGCACCACCGGCAAGATGGACGACGTCCCCGTCGCCGACATCCGCCGCTTCGAGAAGGAGCTGCTGGACTACCTGCACCGCAAGGAGCAGGGTCTGATGACCTCCATCCGCGAGGGCGGCAAGATGTCCGACGACACCCTTCAGGCTGTCGCCGAGGCCATCGCGGAGTTCAAGAAGCAGTTCGAGACCTCCGACGGCAAGCTGCTCGGCGAGGACACCCCGGCTGCCGGCAAGTGACGACGGAAGGGACCTGACTCATGGGAGCCCAGCTCCGGGTCTACAAGCGTCGCATCCGATCCGTCTCCGCGACCAAGAAGATCACCAAGGCGATGGAGATGATCGCCGCCTCGCGCGTCGTCAAGGCGCAGCGCAAGGTGGCGGCCTCCACCCCGTACGCGACCGAGCTCACCCGCGCGGTCACGGCGGTGGCGACCGGATCCAACACCAAGCACCCGCTGACGACGGAGGCCGAGAACCCGACCCGCGCCGCGGTCCTGCTCCTCACGAGCGACCGCGGTCTGGCCGGCGCCTTCAACTCCAACGCCATCAAGGCGGCGGAGAAGCTCACGGCGAAGCTCGAGGCCGAGGGCAAGGAAGTCGTCAACTACATCGTCGGCCGCCGTGGTGTCGCCCACTACAACTTCCGCGAGCGCAAGATCGCGGAGTCGTTCACGGGCTTCACCGACGACCCGACGTACGCGGACGCCAAGAAGGTCGCGGCCCCGCTGATCGAGGCCATTGAGACGGAGACGGCCGAGGGCGGCGTGGACGAGCTCCACATCGTCTACACCGAGTTCGTGTCGATGATGACGCAGACGGCGATCGAGGCCCGGCTGCTGCCGCTCAGCCTCGACGAGGTGGCGGCGGAGGCGGCGCCCAAGGGCGAGATCCTCCCGCTGTTCGACTTCGAGCCCTCGGCGGAGGACGTCCTCGACGCCCTGCTGCCGCGTTACGTCGAGAGCCGCATCTACAACGCGCTGCTCCAGTCGGCCGCCTCCAAGCACGCCGCCACGCGGCGCGCGATGAAGTCGGCCACCGACAACGCCGGAGAGCTCATCGAGACGCTCACCCGGCTTGCCAACCAGGCCCGCCAGGCCGAAATCACCCAGGAAATCAGCGAGATCGTCGGTGGCGCGAGCGCCCTGGCCGACGCGACCGCGGGGAGTGACCGATAAATGACCACCACTGTTGAGACGGCCACGGCGACGGGCCGCGTCGCGCGGGTCATCGGCCCGGTCGTCGACGTGGAGTTCCCCGTCGACGCGATGCCGGAGATCTACAACGCCCTTCACGTCGAGGTCGCCGACCCGGCGCTGGCGGGCGAGAAGAAGACGCTGACCCTGGAGGTCGCCCAGCACCTGGGTGACGGCCTGGTCCGCGCCATCTCCATGCAGCCCACCGACGGTCTGGTCCGCCAGGCCCCGGTGACCGACACGGGCGCGGGCATCACCGTCCCGGTCGGCGACTTCACCAAGGGCAAGGTGTTCAACACCCTCGGTGAGGTGCTGAACACCGACGAGGTCCACGAGGGCGAGCGCTGGTCCATCCACCGCAAGGCCCCCGCGTTCGACCAGCTCGAGTCGAAGACCGAGATGTTCGAGACGGGCCTGAAGGTCGTCGACCTGCTCACCCCGTACGTCAAGGGCGGCAAGATCGGTCTGTTCGGTGGTGCCGGTGTCGGCAAGACCGTGCTGATCCAGGAAATGATCATGCGTGTCGCCAACCTCCACGAGGGCGTCTCCGTCTTCGCGGGCGTCGGCGAGCGCACCCGTGAGGGCAACGACCTCATCGCGGAGATGGAAGAGTCCGGCGTTCTGGACAAGACCGCCCTGGTCTTCGGCCAGATGGACGAGCCCCCGGGCACCCGTCTGCGCGTGGCCCTGGCCGGCCTGACGATGGCGGAGTACTTCCGCGACGTCCAGAAGCAGGACGTGCTGTTCTTCATCGACAACATCTTCCGCTTCACCCAGGCCGGTTCCGAGGTGTCGACCCTGCTCGGCCGTATGCCCTCCGCGGTGGGCTACCAGCCGAACCTGGCCGACGAGATGGGCACCCTCCAGGAGCGCATCACCTCGACCCGTGGTCACTCGATCACCTCGATGCAGGCGATCTACGTCCCCGCGGACGACCTGACCGACCCGGCCCCGGCCACCACCTTCGCCCACCTCGACGCGACGACGGTTCTGTCCCGTCCGATCTCCGAGAAGGGCATCTACCCGGCCGTGGACCCGCTGGACTCGACGTCCCGCATCCTCGACCCGCGGTACATCTCGGCGGACCACTACAACGCCGCGATGCGCGTGAAGAACATCCTGCAGAAGTACAAGGACCTGCAGGACATCATCGCGATCCTCGGTATCGACGAGCTCGGCGAGGAGGACAAGCTCGTCGTCCACCGTGCCCGTCGCGTGGAGCGCTTCCTGTCCCAGAACACCCACGCCGCCAAGCAGTTCACCGGTGTGGACGGTTCGGACGTGCCGCTGGACGAGTCGATCGCCGCGTTCAACGCGATCTGCGACGGCGAGTACGACCACTTCCCGGAGCAGGCGTTCTTCATGTGCGGTGGTCTCGAGGACCTGAAGAACAACGCGAAGGAGCTGGGCGTCTCCTGACCCGGGCAGTGCTCGAGTCATGAGGGGGCGGGGTTCGTCCCGCCCCCTCATTCACGCCTACTAGACTTGTAACCAACACCCGGCACTCCCGCCGGGTGGTGACCCGAGGAGCCACCTTGGCTGCTGAGCTGCACGTCGCGCTGGTCGCGGCCGACCGTGAGGTCTGGTCCGGCCAGGCCACCCTGGTCGTCGCGCGCACCACGTCCGGCGACATCGGCGTCATGCCCGGTCACCAGCCGCTGCTCGGTGTGCTGGAGTCGGGCCCGGTGACCATCCGCACGAGTGAGGGCGGGACGGTCGTCGCCGCGGTCCACGGCGGATTCATCTCGTTCGCGGACGACAAGCTCTCGCTGCTGGCGGAAGTCGCCGAGCTGTCGGACGAGATCGATGTCCAGCGCGCGGAGCAGGAGCTCGAGCGCGCGAAGGCGGAGGACGACGCGGAGGCCCAGCGCCGCGCTGACGTCCGTCTGCGAGCCGCGACGGCGGCACGCTGACCCTGTCCGCCGCGTGATGATGTCACTCAGCCGCGGCTGGGTACCGGAGAGATCCGGACCCAGCCGCGGCTGAGGCGGATGTGGGTGATTTTTACGTTCCGTTACCTAGGAGACGAGGAGGTCGGTGTCGATGGTCCTCGCTCTGACTGTGTGCGGAATCGTGGTGGCCCTCGTGGTGGTGGGCCTGTTCGTCTTCGGCCTGCGCCGCCGGCTGATCCAGCGGTCGGGCGGCACCTTCGACGCCAGCATGCGCTGGGACGCCCCGGCCGAGGGAGACACCAACGGCAAGGGCTGGGCGTACGGAGTGGCCCGGTACAACGGTGACCGCGTCGAGTGGTACCGCGTCTTCTCGTACTCGCCGCGTCCTCGCCGCGTCCTGGAGCGTTCCGCGATCGAGGTGGCCGGCCGCCGGGTCCCGGAGGGCGAGGAGGAGCTGGCGCTCCTGTCCGACCATGTGATCCTGGCCTGTCTGCACCGGGGCACGCGTCTCGAACTCGCGATGAGCGAAGACGCGCTGACCGGTTTCCTCGCGTGGCTGGAGGCAGCCCCGCCTGGTCAGCGCGTCAATGTCGCCTAGGGTCTACGACCCTTCGAACGTCTCTGTGATCCGGCCTACTTCAGGCCGCTGTCGATGGCGGTCGCCAGCTCTCCGTTCGCGGTGTCACCGCTGAACTCCCAGAAGAACGCGCCGCCGAGGCCCTGGTTCTTGGCCCAGCTCATCTTTCCGGCGATCGTCGACGGGGTGTCGTACGACCACCAGTTGCCGCCGCAGTGCGCGTACGCCGTGCCGGCGATGGTGCCGGTGGCCGGGCAGGAGTTCTTCAGGATCTTGTAGTCCTCGATGCCCGCCTCGTACGTGCCCGGAGCCGCGCCGGTGGCCGATCCGCCCGGGGCGGACTGGGTGACGCCGGTCCAGCCGCGGCCGTAGAAGCCGATGCCGAGGAGCAGCTTCTTCGCGGGGACGCCCTTGGCCTTGAGCTTGGCGATGGCGTCGGCCGAGTTGAAGCCCGCCTGCGGGATCCCCGGGTACGACGTGAGCGGGGAGTGCGGGGCGGTCGGGCCGTCCTTGTCGAAGGCGCCGAAGTAGTCGTAGGTCATCACGTTGTACCAGTCGAGGTACTGGGCGGCGCCGCCGTAGTCGGCTGCGTCGATCTTGCCGCCGGAGGAGCCGTCGGCGGTGATGGCCGCGGTGACCAGGTAGTTCGGGCCGAACTCGGCACGCAGGGCCTGGGAAAGGTTCTTGAAGGCCGCGGGACCGGAGGTGTCGCAGGTCAGGCCACAGGCGTTCGGGTACTCCCAGTCGATGTCGATGCCGTCGAAGACGTCGGCCCAGCGCGGGTCCTCCACGACGGCCTTGCAGGACTTGGCGAAGGCGGCCGCGTTCTGCGCCGCCTGGCCGAAGCCGCCGGAGTAGGTCCAGCCGCCGAACGAGTACAGCACCTTGATGTGCGGGTACTTGGCCTTCAGCTGCCGGAGCTGGTTGAAGTTGCCGCGCAGCGGCTGGTCCCAGGTGTCGGCGGTGCCGCTGACGGACTGGTCGGCGGTGTAGGCCTTGTCGTAGGCGGCGTAGGTGTCGTCGACGGTGCACTGACCGTTCTTGACGTTGCCGAAGGCGTAGTTGATGTGGGTGATCTTCGACGCCGAGCCCGAGGTCACCAGGTTCTTCACGTGGTAGTTGCGGCCGTAGACCCCCCACTCGGTGAAGTAGCCGAGCTTGACCTTGTCGCCGGTGGGCGGCTCGGTGGTGCCCCCGGTGGTGCGGACCCGGACGGCTCCGCTGACCGGGCCCGTCTGGTCGGCGGTGTCACGGGCCTGGACGGAGTAGGAGTAGTCGGTGCCGGCGGTGAGGCCGGTGCCGGTGTACGACGTGCCCGTCACGGTGGCGACCTTGGAGCCGTCGCGCAGGACGTCGTAGTTCTTGACGCCCTTGTCGTCGGTGGCGGCGGACCAGGACAGCTTCACCGAGGTGTTGGTGATGTCCGAGGCGGTCGGGGTGCCAGGAGCGCTGGGCGCGCTGTCGCCGGGCTCGGTGGTGCCGCCGTCGCAACTGCCGCCGTTGAGCTTGCAGTTCGCGGGGGAGCCGGTGCCGCTGCCGTTGAAGCCGAACGAGACGGAGGCACCGGGGGCGAGGCTGCCGTTCCAGGACTTGTTCTTCGCGGTCCAGTGGGTGCCGGAGGAGGTGACGTCGGCGTCCCAGGAGGAGGTGACGGACGTGCCGGAGGGGAAGTCCCACTCGACGGTCCAGGAGCTGAGGGTCGTGGTGCCGGTGTTCTTCACCGTCCACTTGCCCTCGAAGCCGGAGCCCCAGTCCTGGGTCTTGGCGTAGGTCGCGGTGGCGGACGTGGATGCCTGGGCCGGGCTCGCCAGGCCGACGAGGCCGGCGAAGGGGAGCAACAGGGTCGCGAACCCTGCCGCGGCTCTGTGTCTGAAGCGCATGCTGCGCCTCCTTGATGGAGTTGTGGGGGCGTGACTGAGCCTCACGCCCACTCATGGTGCGGTGAGAATAGAAAGGTCTGGACCACCGGTCAATAGGTCTGGACCACCAGCACCGAACGCGGTTCAGACACCCAACTCCTGGGCGAGCACGGCGGCTTGCACCCGGCTGCGCAGCTCCAGCTTCCCCAGCAGTCTGCTGACATGGGTCTTCACGGTCGCCTCGGCCATGTCGAGCCGCTCCGCGATGCCCGCGTTGGACAGCCCCTGGCCGAGGCAGGACAGCACCTCGCGCTCCCGGCGGGTCAGCTGTTCGAGCACCGCCGGATCAGCCGCGGGCTCCCGGGCGGGCTTCGCGGCGAACTCCGCGATCAGCCGCCGCGTGACCGCCGGGGCGATCAGCCCCTCCCCGCGCGCGACCGTCCGCACGGCCTCCAGCAGCTCCACCGCCTCGGTGTTCTTCAGCAGGAACCCGGACGCGCCCGCTCGCAGTGCCCCGAAGACGTACTCGTCGAGGTCGAAGGTGGTCAGCACCAGCACGTCGGCGAGCCGCTCCGCGACGACCTGCCGGGTCGCCGACACCCCGTCCAGACGCGGCATCTGAACGTCCATCAGCACCAGGTCCGGCCGCAGCTCGCGGGCCAGCGCCACCGCCTGCTCACCGTCCGCCGCCTCACCGACCACCTCGATGTCGGGCGCGCTGCGCAGGATGAGGACGAGCCCGGCGCGGACGGCGGACTGGTCCTCGGCGACCAGGACGCGGATCATGCGGTGTCTCCTTCGAGGCTGTGGCTGACGGGGAGGGTGGCGCGTACCACCCAGATCTTGCCCTCGGGCGAGTCCTCGGGGGCGGCTTCGAAGGTGCCGTCCAGCAGGGCCACGCGCTCTCTCATGCCGACCAGACCCGCGCCGGAGCCGGGGGCGCGCGGGGCGTCCCGGTCCCCGTAGGGGCTGGTCACGCTGACGACGAGGGAGCCGTCCCGCCGGGCGAGGGACACGGTGACCCGCCCCGGGGCGGCGTGCTTGAGCGCGTTGGTCAGCGACTCCTGCACGATGCGGTAGGCGGCGAGCTCGACGGGTGCGGGCACCTCGCTCCGTTCGGCGTCGAGGGTGACGTCGAGGCCGTTGGTGCGGGCGCCGTCCACCAGCGAACCGAGACCGTCGAGCGTTGGAGCGGCGGACGGTTCCACGTCGCCGCTGCTGTCGCGCAGGATGCCGATCAGCCGTCGCATCTCGGCGAGCCCCTCCACGCTGTTCTCGCGGATGACCACGAGGGCGTCCTGAGAGGTCTTCGGATCGTCGAGGGACAGCGCGGCGGTGGAGTGGATGGCGATCGCGGACAGGTGGTTGGCGACCATGTCGTGCAGCTCGCGGGCCATCCGGGCACGTTCGGCGGTGACCGCCTGGGTGCGGTCCATCTCGGCGAGCAGCGCGGTCTGTTCGGCGCGCAGCCGGGCCGCCTCGGCCGCGTCGCGGTGGTTGCGGACGATCAGGCCGGTGGCGGCGGGGCCGAAGGACACGAGGCCGGTGACCACGCCGATCAGCAGCGCCTCGGGCTCCCGCCAGACCGCGAACGGCACCACTGCGGCGGCCACCGAGAGCAGCCCGGTGATCCGCGGGATCCGGTGGGCCGACGCGGGCGGGCCGTACAGCACGGCCGCGTACATCAGGTCGGTGTACATCAGGATCGTGACCAGGTTGCCCTGGGTGACGGTGTCCAGGACGATCGCGGGCGTGCCGATCAGCAGAGCGGCGCGGGGGGCGCTCCGGCGCAGCAGCTCGCAGCCCGCCATGACGACGAGCGGCAGCAGCACCGGCCAGCGCCCGGGCAGGAGCACGTACGCCTCGGTGTGCGGCCGGGTGGCCAGGCCGACGCCCCACAGCAGCAGCCCGCCGAGCAGGCCGCCCAGCGCGACGTGGACGTCGAAACGGCGGGGACGGGGGAGTCGTACGGCCATGCCACCATCCAACACGGCTGTCGCGCCCCGCGCGTGAGCCCCGCGGAGGGTCCCCGGCTGCATCCTTCGATGTACTGCGGGTTCGTCAGTCGCGACGACGATTCCGGGCGCGCCGCACGGGAGCCTGAAGAGGTGACCGAGAGGAGCGAATCGTGATCGTCGCCTTGATCGCCGCCTGTGAGATCGGCTTCTGGGTGCTGCTGGCGGCCGGCCTGGGCGCCCGCTACCTGCTGCGCATGCCACGGCTGGGACTGGGCCTGCTGCTGTGCGAGCCGCTGCTGGAGGTCGTCCTGCTGGTGGCCACCGCGCTGGACCTGAAGAACGGCGCCGAGCCCAACTGGACGCACGGCCTGGCCGCGCTGTACATCGGCTACACCGTGGGGCACGGCCACCGCACGGTGAAGTGGCTCGACGGCCACGCCGCCCACCGGCTGGGCGGCGCCCCGAAGCCGGCCGGCCCACCGCGGTACGGCATGGCCCGGGCCCGGCACGAGGGCAAGGTCTGGCTGGGCACGCTGGTGGGCGCCGCCGTCGCGACAGTGCTCCTCCAGCTGGCGATCTGGTACGTGGACGACCCGAGCCGAGTGACCTCCCTGGAGAGCTGGCGCTACGTGGCCTGGCGTGCGGCCGGGATCCACGGGCTGATCGCGCTGAGCTATCTGATCTGGCCGCGGAAGGCTCCCGCGGAGGAGGCCGGGGTGACGGTGGAGAAGGAGAGGGCGCAGCGTTAGGGCCGGTACCTCGACCGCGGGCCAGTGGTGGCTGGTCGCGCAGTTCCCCGCGCCCCTGAAGGGCGCTTCACCACGCCTCTTGCTGGGCGCTTCAGCGCTCCCCGCCCGGCACCCACAGCACGTCTCCGACCTCCTTGTTCGCCGTCCTCGCGAGGATGAACAGCAGGTCGGAGAGGCGGTTGAGGTAGGTGGCCGTCAGGGGGTTCATCGTCTCGGCGTGGACCTCCAGGGCGGACCAGGTCGAGCGCTCCGCCCGGCGGACCACCGTGCAGGCCTGGTGGAGCAGGGCCGCGCCCGGGGTGCCGCCGGGGAGGATGAAGGAGCGGAGCTTCTCCAGCTGCTCGTTGAAGCGGTCGCAGTCCGCCTCCAGCTTGTCGATGTAGAACTGCTCGACCCGCAGGGGCGGGAACTCCGGGTTGTCCACCACCGGCGTCGACAGGTCCGCACCCACGTCGAACAGGTCGTTCTGGACGCGGGTGAGGACCTTGACGACCTCCTCGTCCAGACCGCCCAGCGCGATCGCCGTGCCGATCACCGCGTTCGCCTCGTTGGCGTCGGCGTACGCGGAGATCCGCAGGTCGGTCTTGGCGACCCGGCTCATGTCGCCGAGGGCGGTGGTGCCCTGGTCGCCGGTCCTGGTGTAGATGCGCGTCAGATTGACCATGCGGCCAGCGTAGTTAGGGTCAGGCGGTTCGGAACACGCGTGTGCCCACTGTCACGGACAGCGCCGTGAGGGCGACGGCCACCAGCGTGCCGTAGAGCATGTGGGGTGACGTGTAGCTGCCGACGTAGGCGTCCCGCACCGCGTCCACCAGGTAGCGGAACGGCATGAGGTGGGACAGGGCGTCCAGCCAGGCCGGGCCCAGGGTCATCGGCAGCATCAGGCCCGACAGCAGCATGGACGGCATGGTCAGCGCGTTGATCGCCGGGCCGAAGCTCTGCGGGGTGTCCATCCTCATCGCCAGCGCGTACGACAGCGCGGCCAGCGAGAGCGTGAGCAGGGCTACGAAGGCGAAGCCGATGAGCACGCCGGCCAGCGGCGCCCGCAGGCCCATCGCCACCGCCGCCAGCACCAGCAGCACGGCCTGGAAGACGAACACCGTGGCGTCCCGCAGCACCCGGCCGAGCAGCAGGGCCAGCCGGCTGACCGGGGTGACGCGCATGCGCTCGACCACTCCGTGACCCTTCTCGATGATGATCGAGAAGCCCGCGAACGACGCCCCGAACAGGCCGAGTTGGAGCAACAGCCCGGGGACCAGCACCTGCCAGGAGCTGCCTTGCTCGCCGAGCGGCAGATCCGTGAGCAGGGGGCCGAAGAACAGCAGGTACAGCAGCGGCATGAGTACGCCGAAGAGCAGTGCGAAGCGGGAGCGCAGTGACTGGCGGAGGTAGCGCCCGTAGACGAGGGCGGTGTCGTGCAGCAGCATCGGGATTCCTCCGCTTCTCATACGGCGACGGGGGTCTGCTCGGCCGGGGCGGCGCTGCGGCCGGTGATGGCCAGGAACGTGTCCTGCAGCGAGGCGTCGAGCGATCCGCCGTACCGCAGCTTCAGTGCGCTCGGGGTGCCCTCGGCGGCGACGACGCCGTGGTCGACGACGACGAGCCGGTCGGAGAGGGCGTCGGCCTCGTCGAGGTAGTGCGTGGTCAGGAACACCGTCGTGCCGTGCTCGTCGCGCAGCCGGCGCACCAGGTCCCACAGGTCGGCGCGGCTGCCGGGGTCGAGGCCGGTCGTCGGCTCGTCGAGGAACAGCACCTTCGGGCGGTGGGTGAGCGCCATCGCGATGTCCAGCCGCCGGCGCTGACCGCCGGAGAGCGCGCCGCACTTTCGGTCGAGGAGCCCGGTGAGGTCCAGGTCGCGGGCCAGCTCCTCGGCGCGCTCGGTCGCCTGTGCCCTGGTCAGCCGGTACAGACGCCCCTGGGTGACCAGCTCCTCGCGCACGCTGATCTGCGGATCGACCCCGCCGGACTGGGCCACGTAGCCGCAGGCCCGCCGCACCCCGGCCGGGTCCGTGGCCAGGTCGTGGCCCGCGACGGTGGCGGCGCCGCCGGTCGGCTGCAGCAGGGTCGTCAGCATGCGCAGGGTCGTCGTCTTGCCGGCGCCGTTCGGGCCGAGGAAGCCGAGGATCTCGCCCTCGCGGACGGTCAGGTCGATGGAGCGCACGGCCTCCACGGGACCGCTCTTGGTCAGGAAGGTACGGGCCAGCCCGGCCGTACTGATGATGGTCATGCCCCCAGAAAAACAGAGTCTCTTAAAGTTTGCAATGACCCCAAGTTTTCAGAGACTCCAGAGAAGCTAGGATTCGGACATGGCTGAGGGGCTCAGGGAACGGAAGAAGCGCGAGACCAGACAGCGCATCTCGGACATCGCCACCGGGCTCTTCCTGGAGCACGGGTTCGTGACGGTGACGATCGCGGAGGTGGCGGAGGCCGCCGACGTCTCCGTGAACACCGTCTACAACTACTTCCCCGCCAAGGAGGACCTCTTCTTCGACCGCTCCCAGGGTGTCGTCGACCGGCTCTCCCGCTGGGTGCGCGGCCGGGACGAGGGGGAGTCGGCCGCCCGGGCGGTGCTGCGCGAACTGCGCGCGGAGATCGAGGCCGTCTCGCCCCGGATGGGCCTCATCGAGGGCTACGACCGTTTCATGCGCTGCATCGACGAGGCGCCGCCGCTGCGCTCCCGGCTGTGGAGCATTCAGCAGGAGGTCCAGGACAACCTGGAGACGACCCTCCGGGAGGAGACGGGGACGGAGGGCGGCGACCCGCTGCCGAGGCTGATCTCCGGTCAGATCTGCTGGGTCCACGGCACCGTCTTCGTCGCGATCGGCCGTGAGATGGCCAAGGGGCGCAACCCGGACGAAGTGTCCCGGGAGATGCTCGTCCTCCTCGACGGCATCGAGGAGCTGTTGAGCGAGAAAGTGCTCAACTACGCCGTCCGAGGCGCCCCGTGACCCTCGGCGGTGTGATGTCCGTCATGTGAGACGTGACGCGCATTACTTACTGGTCACACAGCCCCTCACGAGCGCTAGTGTCCGCCCGAGAGGCAGACATAAGCAGCGCGTCAGGGGAGTCGCACAGTGGCACGGAAGCTCGCCGTCATCGGAGCCGGCCTCATGGGATCCGGCATCGCCCAGGTCTCCGCACAGGCGGGCTGGGAGGTGGTCCTGCGTGACGTCACCGACGAGGCACTGACGCGGGGCACCGACGGCATCAAGGCGTCGTACGACAAGTTCGTCGCCAAGGGCAAGCTGGAGGCGCACGACGCCGACGCCGCCCTGGCCCGCATCACCGCGACCACCGACCTGGACGCCGTGGCGGACGCGGACGTGGTCGTCGAGGCCGTGTTCGAGAAGCTCGAGATCAAGCACGAGATCTTCCGCGCGCTCGACAAGATCGTGAAGGACGAGGCGGTCCTGGCCTCCAACACCTCCGCCATCCCGATCACCAAGATCGCGGCGGCCACGGAGCGCCCGGAAAGGGTCGTCGGCACGCACTTCTTCTCGCCGGTCCCGATGATGCAGCTGTGCGAACTCGTCCGCGGCTACAAGACCAGCGATGAAACCCTCGCCACGGCCCGGGAGTTCGCCGAGTCGGTCGGCAAGACCTGCATCGTCGTCAACCGCGACGTCGCCGGCTTCGTGACGACCCGTCTCATCTGCGCCCTGGTCGTCGAGGCCGCGAAGCTGCAGGAGTCGGGCGTGGCGAGCGCCGAGGATATCGACCTGGCCTGCAAGCTGGGCTTCGGTCACGCCATGGGCCCACTGGCGACGGCGGACCTGACCGGCGTCGACATCCTGCTGCACGCCACGAACAACATCTACACCGAGTCCCAGGACGAGAAGTTCGCGGCTCCCGAGTCGATGCGCCGGATGGTTGACGCCGGTGACATCGGACGCAAGAGCGGGCAGGGCTTCTACAAGCACTGAAACCGCACATGCCCCGGGGCCCATCACACCCCAGGGTGAATTCGGTATCGGTTCGCTTACAAGAAGCAACCTCTGACTCCTCCACACAGTCAGAGGTTGCATCACCCACATCCAGAACGCGGAGCACGATTCGCACGCACGGGGAGCGCATATGTACATCAGGGGCGACCACGCCGAGCTGGTCGTCGGGGGCCGCCTCGACGTCCGGAGCGCGGCGGACGCCCGTACGGTCCTGCACTCGGCCGTCGACGACGGAGTCGGGGACCTCGTGCTGGACCTGTCCGAACTGGACTCCTGGGACGCCACCGGACTCGGCGTGATCATGGGAGCCCACCGACGGGCCGGCCGCTGCGGCCGGCGCCTGGTGCTGCGCGACGTACCGCCGCAGATGCAGCGCCTGCTGGTGGCCACCCGCCTGCACCGGATCCTGGCGATCGAGGGAGGCATCGGGGTGGAGACGCTTCCCCGCGTGTGACGCCTCGTACGGGTGTGAGCCGGGCGACCGGGGAGACCCGGACGCACGTCGCCGCATCGTGCGACGCGCACAATCCTCACGAGACCGTGACGTTACGGACGGAGCGGTACCCCGGACTGTCGTAGATACTGTGCGAAGGTTTAGGGTTCGGCTGCCCGCTGCCTTGACACCCTTCGGCGGGACCGGACCAGAAGCGACAGCGCGGTGTGCAGCAAGGCCGGGAGGGGCTTTTCCAAGCACACACACGCTTTTGGGGGGCTTGACCTATGGATCCTGACAACCAGGGACCCGAGGAGTACGGCCACGACGGCGACGGCCCTGCGCCGCGCCAGCGCCCGCCCAGGGAATCCCTCACACCGGACTTCGCCCAGCACGCGCCGGCGCTCGCCCGCACGGTGCAGCTCGTCGCCGGCGATTTCCTGCTGACGGTCAACCCCGTCGACGGCAGCGAGATCGAGGCCTGCCCGCCGACCGAACGGCCCGCCCGGCCCGTGAAGCTCACCGCGGCCGAACGAGCCGAGGCCGAGCGCGTGGCCCGCCCGCCCGTCCCGCCCGGCCCCGCGCTGCCCGCCCTGCCGCTGCTGGCCCGCCAGGACGAACGCGAGCGCCTGGTGCGCCTGCTCGCCCGCGGCCGCTCCACCCGCCTCACCGGTGCGGCCGGCTCCGGCCGCACCCGCCTCCTCGACCTCGTCGCCGAGGACTGCTCCGACCTCGCCCCCGACGGCGTCGTCCGCCTCAACGGCTTCGGACGCACCTCCGAGGACCTGCTGTACGGCCTGTTCCACGCGGTGTACAGCGCCCCCCTGCACCGCCCGGACCGGGATGAACTGCTCACCCATGTCCGTGAGATCGGCGCGGTCGTCGTCGTCGACGACCTGGAGTTCGGCGGCGCCGCGCTGGACGAGCTGCTGGAGGCGACCCCCGAGTGCGCCTTCCTGCTCGGCGCCACCCCGGACGTGCCGGCCCCCTCCGCCGACGCCGCCGTCGAAGAGGTCGTCCTCGGCGGACTGGAGCGCGCGGCCGGGCTCGACCTGCTGGAACACGCCGTGGGCCGGACCCTCACCGAGGACGAGTCCAACTGGGCCGGCGACCTCTGGTTCGAGTCCGAAGGCCTGCCGCTGCGCTTCGTCCAGGCCGGCGCCCTGCTGCGGCAGCGCGACCGGCTGCGCGCCGGCACCAGTGCCGTCGACGAGTTCGGCGTGTTCGAGGACGCGCCCCCGGCCGACAGCGCCGAGATCTACGGCCTCGGCGACGACGTGCCGCTGCCCGCGCTCGGCGAGGCCGCCGCGCCCGCGCCGCTGCTCGCCTCCCGGCTCAGCGCCTCCGCCCGCGCCACCCTGCGGTTCGCCGTCGCCCTCGGCGGCGAGGTCCCGCACCAGGCGCATCTGCCCGCCCTGGTCGGCGACACCCACGCGGACGCCGCACTCGGCGAACTGGCCGCCTGCGGTCTGGTCTCCCCGGTCGGCTCCCGCTACCGCCTCGCGGCCGGCGTGCCGGCCCAGCTGGAGGCCGCCGGGTACGCCGACGAGGCCGAGGCCGGGGCCCGCAGCGCCGCCCAGCACTACTCCTGGTGGGCCGGGCACCCCTCGGTCACCCCGGAGCGCGTGTGCGCCGAGGCCGACGCGATCCTCGCCGCCCTGGCCGTCCTCGGGCCGGTCACCCGCCCGCCCGCCGAGGGCGAGGAGAGCGCGGCCGTGCACCTGGCCCGCACCGCCGCTCCCGCGTTCGCCGCCGGGCTGCACTGGAGCGCCTGGGAGCGGGCGTTGCGCTCCGGCGCCGAGGCCGCCCGGCTCGCCGGGGACGTCGCCGAAGAGGCCTACTTCCACCACGAGCTCGGCGTCCTCGCCCTGTGCGCGGGGCAGCTCGACCGGGCCCGCGCCGAACTGGAGGCCTCCATCGGCCTGCGCGGTGCCCTCGCCGACAAGCGCGGCACCGTCGCCGGCCGCCGTGCCCTCGCCCTGGTCGCCGACCGCTCGGGCACGCCGATCGGGCTCGGGCCGACCGCGGGGGAGGAGGTGCCCGACGCCCGTGACGAGGAGTCGGCGTCCCCGCCCGGCGGTGTTCCGGCGCCCTTCCCGAGGCTCCAGCAGCCGCCCGCCGCGACCCTGGTGACCCACCGCAGCTCGCCCGCGCCCTCACGGGCGGCCCGGGGCGGCCTCAAGGGCCTGGCCCGGCGCAACCTCGTGGCCGCCGGTGCCGGTGCCCTGCTCGTCGCCGTCCTGGGCACGGTGGTGACGCTCGGCGCCACCTCCGACCAGGACAAGAACCCGCCCTCCGGTCAGGTCGGCGTCAACCCGTCCGCCAGCCAGGGGGTCAGCGACGACAGCCTCGGCGCCGACCGGCCGGAGAACGACGGCGGCGGCGACACCGGCGCGGTGCCCGCCCGCCCGACGGACCCGGGCCCCGACGGCACCCTCGGCACGTCGGACGACCCGACGCCGACGGCCTCCCCGAGCGGTTCGCAGGACCCGAGTGACTCCGCGTCGCCGTCGAAGCCGCCGTCGTCCTCGAAGCCGCCGTCCTCGCCCAAGCCGCCGAGCTCGCCGAAGCCGCCGTCGTCGACCAAGCCGCCGACGAACCCGTCGACGCCCTCCTCGCCGACGCCCACGCCGACGGACACCGGGTCGCCCACGCCGACGACCACCCCGCCGACGACCAGCCCGTCGACCTCCGACTCGGCCAGCGGCCCGGCGTCCAGCGCTCCCGCGAGCACCACGGCGAGCGCGCCGCAGAGCAGCACGGGCACGCCGAGCAGCCCGGACACGGTGATCTGACACCCGCACCGACGACAGGGCCGGGTCCGTTCCACGGACCCGGCCCTGTCGTCGTCGGGCT